>NZ_JAMXRY010000015.1:0-95550 GCF_024124525.1 Halomonas sp. OfavH-34-E
TCCAGGGCGGTATCGGGAAACAGCCAATGGCGCGGCGCCAGCGCGTCGTCCACTCGGGTGCAGGCCGCCAGACGTGCCTCGGGGGCATAACCCTCCGCCACCGCCAGGCAGACCACCCGATCGGCCCCGGCCTCGCCGAGCGCCTGCTCCAGCGCGGGTGGCGGCGAATCCCCGAACAGGATGGCCACCACGGCCAGTTCAGCTCCCTCTGGCTTGGAACCGCTATCGGCCAGTCGACGGGCCAGGCCGAACAGATCGCGATCGTGCTCGGTCAGCCTGCCGGTGGCGGTATCCGGGACCACCGCGATCCAGCCCGCCGGGGCTTCCAGCGTCACCGCTCGGCGCCGGTCGCGGGCGGCCTGAACGGTTGCGGTCTGGGCGCGACCTGCAGGCGACGCGGTGGCTCCCGCCTGGACACCGCTGCGGTCGATACGCCGACGACCGTTGGGGCCAATAAAGCCCACCGCGTGCGGGTTCCGGCGCAACCGTCCCTGGGGGCCCATCCACGCCGGTGGCGAGGTGGCGCCCTCCAAAGCGGCCAGCACCGACTGATGCTGCGGATGCAAACGATTGCGGGCGATCCACTCTTGCCGGGGATCGCGACGCCGCCGAGCCGTCTCTACCGGGGTGCTGCCTCGCGTCGCTTTATCGGACGGGTTCATTGGCTCAGCTCCTCTACGTCACGGCCCACGCCTCGGTTCACGGCCGGGTCGGCGCCTCTTGCCACACCTCCTTTTGCGGCGACCGTCCTGTCGTGTGCTTGCGCCTTGCGCGCTTGGCGCTTGCCGGTGGGCAGCTCGATCAGCGCCTCCGCCACCAGCTCGGCGATATCGCGCACCTGGGCGGTGGCATCGACCACCCCTTCGAGCATGGCGGTGCACTGGGGGCAGCCCACCGCCACCAGCTCGGCGCCGGTCTCGGCCACGTCGGCCATGCGCATGTCGGGAATCCGCCGCTCGCCGGGCACGTCGGTGATCGGGGCGCCGCCACCCCCACCGCAGCAGCGCGAACGGAAACCGGAGCGCTGCATCTCGGATAGCTCGATGCCGAGCGCCGCCAGCACCTGGCGCGGCGCCTCGTATTCGCCGTTGTAGCGCCCCAGGTAGCAAGGGTCGTGGTAGGTGACACGGCCGCGCTGACGGGACTCGAGCGTGAGCCGTCCGTCGGCGATCAACTCCTGGATAAAGGTGCTGTGGTGGCGCACCCGGTAGTCGCCGCCGAAGGCGCCGTACTCATTGCCGAGCACGTGGAAGCTGTGGGGGTCACAGGTGACGATGGTCTGAAAGCGATAGTGTGAAAGCGTCGCCACATTGGCCCGGGCCAGACGCTGAAAGGTCGCCTCGTCTCCCAGCCGGCGTGCCACGTCGCCGCTATCGCACTCCTCGTTGCCAAGCACGGCAAAGTCCACCGACGCCGCCCGCAGGATCTTGACCAGGGCGCGCAGAGTACGCTGATTACGCATGTCGAAGGCGCCGTCCCCCAGCCACAGCAGCACATCCACCTGGCCGTAGTCGCGCATCAGCGGGAGCGCCAGGTCGGCCGCCCAGTGCATGCGTGACCCGGGGGCAAAGCCGCCGGGATTGTCGGTGGCGATCAGATTGTCGAGCACCGCCGCGCCCTTGCCCGGGGTCTTGCCGCGCTCCAGGGTCAGGTGGCGGCGCAGATCGACGATGGCGTCCACGTGCTCGATCATCATCGGGCACTCTTCCACGCAGGCCCGGCAGGTGGTGCAGGACCACAGGGTATCGGCATCGAGCAAGGCGCCCCCCGCCTCGACGACGATGGGTCCTCCCGGCCGGCCCTGGTTCTGAGACTTGTCTTGACCTCTATCTTGAGTGAGCGGCCGGCCGGGATAGGGCGAACCGTGGTAGCTGTCGGCGCTGGCACCGGTCATGCCCCGCACCATGTCCTGGATCAGCTTCTTGGGATTGAGCGGCTGGCCGGCGGCGAAGGCCGGGCACACCGCCTCACAGCGCCCGCACTGCACGCAGGCATCGAAGCCCAGGCGCTGGTTCCAGGTGAAGTCCTCGGGACACGCCACCCCCAGCGGCGCCTCGGGGTCGTCCAGATCGAGCGCCTTGAGCCCAGTGGAGCGCGGCGTGCGCCCCTCGCGCTCGCTTGAGCGCGTGGAAAAGCGCTCTGCCCGGCGATGCCAGGCCAGGTGCAGCGCACCGGCGAAGGCGTGCTTCATCGGCCCGCCCCAGGTCATGCCCAGCAACATCTCGGCGAGTCCCAGCGCGAGCCCCACCAGCAGCACGCCGGCAAGCGTCCAGCCGAGGATGCCGCCGAGCCAGCCTGGCGGCAGCAGCGAGGACAGCAGACTGACCAGTGCAACGCCGGCAAGGCTTGCCGAGAAAACCGTGAGGCTCCTGGGCAGGCGCATCCAGGGGCCACATGACAGCCGCGCCGGCGGCGAGCGCCGCCGCCTGGCGACCAGCCTGGCACCGACCAGCATCAGCACGCTGGCGGCCAGCATCAGGCCGGTCAGGCCGAGCCTTAGCCCCGCCGGCATCGGCACCAGCAACACCAGCAGCATCAGCAGCGCAGCGGCGACGAAGCCCCCGGCGGTGGCCACGTGGGTGTGGGCGAAGGCCTTGTCCCGGGCCACCACGTGGTGCAGATCCACCAGATAGCGGCGTGGCATCGCCGCCAGGCCCGCCAACCAGGGCACCGGCGAGGGCCGCCCACGTCGCCACAGGGTGAAGCGTCTGGCCCCACCCACCAGGGTCAGTGTCAGCACGGCCAGCACCAGCACGGCCAGCAGGTCAGGAAGAACGGTTGCGGGCATCTTCTATCTCCTCTCGACGAGGGTCAGGCGGGCGGCGACAGGGCCGCACTCGTGGCTCGCTCAAACGTCCTTGCACAGACGCAGGGCGTCATAGATGGCGGCGTGCACATTGCGCGGCGCCACCCCGTCGCCCAGTCGGAACAGCACGAAACCGGCGCTGCGATCTCCAGCGCTGCGACCTTCTCCGTCCAGGTACGCCAGGCAGGGCTGCGGCCTGGCCGCATAGAGCGCTTCCAGATCGACCTGACCGCGATTGAGCGAGGCCTCCTTCATCTCGAGGTAAAGCCGCTCGTCCGGGCGCACGCCGTTCTCCACCACGATCTGGTCGACCACACGCTCTTCCTGGACCCCGCTGTACTCGTTCTCGAGCACCGCCACCAGCGACGCCCCCTCGCGGTAGACCTCGTGCAGCATCAGGTCCGAGGTCATGATGACCTCCTTCTCGTACAGGCTGCGGTAGTAGGTGGGGAAGGTGGTGCCCCCCACCGCGGCCCCGGGCTTGATGTCGTCGGTGACGATCTCGACCCGGGCGCCCTTGTCGGCCAGAAAGTCGGCAGCGGACACCCCGGAGAACTCGCAGATGGAATCGAATACGAGCACGTTCTGGCCCGGTGCCACCTTGCCCGAGAGGATGTCCCAGGTGCTGACGACCAGGCTCTTTTCCGGGTCAGGGTCGAAGCCCCAGTCGGCGTACTGGTCGAGAAACGGCCGTCCGCCGGTGGCCAGCACCACCAGGTCGGGCCTCAGGTCATCGATGGTGGGTACATCGGCCCGGGTGCCCAGGCGCAGGTCCACCTTGAGCCGGGCAAGTTCGAGCTGATACCAGCGGGTAATCCCGGCGATCTGGTCGCGACTCGGGGCCCTGGCCGCCAGAGTGATCTGGCCGCCCAGGCTGTCCTCGGCCTCGAACAGGGTCACTTCGTGGCCGCGCTCGGCCAGCACCCGGGCGGCCTCCATGCCACCGGGGCCGCCACCCACCACCACCGCGCGACGCCTCCGGCCTTCGCTCTGGCTGATGACATGCGGCAGGCCCATGTACTCCCGCGATGTCGCCGCGTTCTGGATGCACAGCACGTCGAGGCCCTGGTACTGGCGATCGATGCAGTAGTTGGCGCCGACGCACTGACGGATCTGGTCGACCTGGCCCATCTTGATCTTGGCGATCAGGTGGGGGTCGGCGATATGCGCCCGGGTCATCCCCACCAGGTCGACGTAGCCACCTTCGAGGATGCGGTTGGCCTGGGTCGGGTCCTTGATGTTCTGGGCGTGGATCACCGGCACGCTGACCACTTCCTTGATGCCTGCGGCCAGGTGCAGGAAGGGCTCCGGCGGATAGGACATGTTGGGAATGACGTTGGCCAGGGAGTTGTGGGTGTCACAGCCGGAGCCGACCACGCCGAAGAAGTCTACCTTGCCGGTGGCGTCGTAGTAGGCGGCGATGGCCTTCATGTCGTCGTGGGTCAGGCCATCGGGGTGGAACTCGTCGCCGCAGATGCGCATGCCCACCACGAAGTCGTCGCCGACCTCGGCACGCACCGCCTTGAGCACCTCCAGGCCAAAGCGCATGCGGCCCTCGAAGGTGCCGCCCCAGGCATCCTCGCGCTTGTTGACGCGTGGGCTCCAGAACTGGTCGATCAGGTGCTGGTGCACGGCGGACAGCTCGACCCCATCGAGACCGCCCTCCTTGGCCCGGCGAGCGGCCTGGGCGAAGTCACCGACGATGCGCCAGATTTCCTCCTCCTCGATGGTCTTGCAGGTGGAGCGATGGACCGGCTCGCGAATGCCCGAGGGTGACACCAGGGTGGGCCAGTCGTGGCCATCCCAGCGCGAACGACGCCCCATATGGGTAATCTGGATCATTATCTTGCCGCCGTGACGGTGCACCGCCTCGGCCAGATTCTGAAAGTGCGGGATGATGCGGTCGGTGGACAGGTTCACCGAACTCCACCAGGCCTGGGGGCTGTCGATGGAGACCACCGAGGAGCCGCCGCAGATGCATAGCCCGCAGCCGCCCTTGGCCTTCTCCTCGTAGTAGCGCACGTAGCGCTCCGTGGTCATGCCACCGTCGGTGGCGTGGACCTCGGCGTGGGCGGTGCTGACCACGCGATTGCGAATGGTCTGACTGCCGATGGTGATCGGCTCGAAGATCGCGTCAAAGGCCATGGGGAAACTCCTCTGCCCGGACGAAGGTGGAACCACGGCAGACGCCTTGGCCTGCGGTGGTCGCTGACGGGAGCCGCTGGCTGAGCTCGCCGACGGGTGTCGCTGGCTGGCCTCGCCGACGGAGGTTGCTGGCTGGGCTCGCCGACGGGGGTTGCTGAATAGGGTCGCCGATCGGGTTCGCCGAACAGCGTCACCTGACAGGAACACCAGAGCTGCGCACCGAATCGACGAGATAGCGCAGCTCAGCGAGACACGGTGGCGAGCGGCTGGACCTCGAAGCGGCCTACCTCGCAGCCTGGCTCGGCGGCGCTCTGGGTCTGCTCGGCACTGGTACGCAGTGCCGACCCCGAGGCCGCCAGGATCTGGTCCATGGCACCGGCGAACCAGCCGGTGAACATGTACTCGACCCGGTAGCCGACCTTGCCCAGCTGGTAGACGAAGGCGCTGTGTTCCAGTCGCACCCGGGCGGTACCCGCCTCCAGGTCGATGGCCTCGGTGATGAAGCGGCCCCAGCCTCGCTGGGACAGACGCGTCATGTAGTGCTCGAACACCGCCTCGCCGGCCAGACCGTGCAACTCGGCCTCCTTCTCGCACCAGTGCCAGGCGCTCTTGTAGCCGGCGTGGTAGAGAATCTCGGCGTAGGCCTCGACGCCCAGCGCCTGCTCCACGGCGATATGGTTGTTGATAAAGAAGTGTCGCGGCACATACAGCATCGGCAGGGCGTCGGTGGTCCAGACACCGGTCTCGACGTCCACCTCTATGGGCAGTTCAGGCGCCATCTTGGTCACGGTCGACTCCTTGGCAGGCGTTATTGTTGTGGTGGTTGTGTGCTATTCGCCCCAGACATCGGCCAGCACCCGTACCCAGTTCTCGCCCATGATCTTGCGCACCTGGGCCTCGCTGAGGCCGTGGCGTAGCAGCGCTTCGGTGAGGTTGCCGAACTCGCCGATGGTGCGAATGCCCTTGGGATTGATGATCTCGCCAAAGGAGGTCAGGCGACGGGCGTAGCCCTTGTCGTGGGTCAGCCACTCGAAGAAGGCCTGGTCGTGGCCCTGGGTGAAGTCGGTGCCGATACCGATGGCGTCTTCGCCGACGATATTCATCACGTAGACGATGGCCTCGACGTAGTCGTCGATGGTGGCGTTGACCCCGGCCCGCAGGAAGGGGGTGAACATGGTTACGCCGACGAAGCCGCCGTGGTCGGCGATGAACTTGAGCTCCTCGTCGGACTTGTTGCGCGGGTGTTCCTTGAGCCCGGAGGGCAGGCAGTGGGAATAACAGACCGGCCTGGACGACTCGAGGATCACTTCGCGCGAGGTGTTGGCGCCAACGTGAGACAGGTCACACATCACCCCGACCCGGTTCATCTCGGCGACGATCTCGCGACCGAAGCCGGACAGGCCACCGTCGCGCTCGTAGCAGCCGGTGCCCACCAGGTTCTGGGTGTTGTAGCAGAGCTGGACGATACCGACGCCGAGCTTCTTGAAGATCTCGACGTAGCCGATCTGGTCCTCGAAGGCATGGGCATTCTGAAAGCCGAAGATGATGCCGGTCTTGTCTTCCTGCTTGGCACGCCGGATGTCCGCGGTGGTGCGCACCGGCAGCACCAGGTCGCTGCACTCTTCCATCAGCGCGTTGGTGGCCACGATATTGTCCACCGTGGCCTGGAACCCCTCCCACACCGACACGGTGCAGTTGGCCGCCGACAGCCCACCACGGCGCATGTCTTCGAGGAGTTCACGGCTCCACTTGGCGATGATCAGACCGTCGATCACCGTGGCCTCGCGGTGAAGCGCCCGGGCGTCGATGGCACCAGTTTCGGTTTGCGTCAGAGGGGAGTTCATCGCTGTTGTCCTTACCCGCTTCAGGGAGAGCGCCAGCAGCAGAACGCTGGCGTTGTGCGGGCAGGATAGCGCCGCCCCGGGGGGCCACGACGCCTGATTGCGACGACGAGAATTCCAAAAGCGTCACCGCCGTTCCGGCAGCGACAAAAGGCACCCGTGGGCAAAGGAACGAAGCGAAACGACGCGCCTCAAAACACCGCGAAGACGTGCCGGAAGCAAAGGGGCAAAGGGAAAGAAGCGAATGGACAGAACCCAAAGGATCAAGGACTGCGACGCCTGCCGGCTACAGCTTCTCCAGGTAGCCAAGGCCCAGGTTATTCATCTGTCGCTGAATCCAGGCGGCGTGACGGGCGGTGCGCGGCCCCGGGTGCGAGGCGCTGCGCTCTCGCGGGTTGGGCAGCACCGCCGCCAGGCGGGCCGCCTGGGCGGCGCTCAACTGATCGGCACCGACGCCAAAGTAGTGGCGACTGGCGGCCTCCAGGCCAAAGACCCCCCGGTCGAATTCGACGATATTGAGATAGACCTCGAGGATGCGCTCCTTGGGCCACAGCAGTTCCATCAGGGTGGCGAACCAGGCCTCGAACACCTTGCGCACATAGTCCCGCCCGGTCCACAGAAACAGATTCTTGGCGGTCTGCTGGGTAATGGTGCTGGCCCCGCGCAGCGAGCCTCCGTTCATGGCGGACTCGATGGCACGCTTCAACTCCACCAGGTCGAAGCCATGATGATCGGGGAAGCGCTGGTCTTCCGCCGCAATCACCGCCAGCTTGGCGTTGTCTGACAGCTCATCCCAGGGACGCCAGCGCTGCTGGATGTCCAGCGGCTCGCCGGAGAACCAGGACGAGACCTCGCGCTCCAGCATCACCATGGAGCCGAACACCGGCACCACGCGAAACACCAGCACCAGCACCACTGACCCCAGCGCAAAGGCAAGGGTGGCGCGTAGCAGAAGTCGGCTGAGAGGGCGCCACCAGTTGCGCATGCATCGGGCTCGGTTGGAATCGATCCGGGGAGTATATCAAGGCCTTGGGTGGGGCGGGCAATCGCCGCTGTCAGCATTTACCGGTGTGGCCAAAGGCCCTCCTGCCGATATCTGGCGTCCAGGCATACCGAAGCCTGCTCCCTGGCCTCGGCCAGCAAATTCGGCCAGCGAAGGCGCATTGTTCAACACGCCCTTCGCTACTTGGGCAACACCTTGAAGCTGCCGTAGGTCGGCTCCCCCCGCGCTTCTTCCAACGCCGACAGCGCCCGGGATACCGGTTCGTCAGGGGCAGCCGCCAGCAGCGGGGATACGGTGCTACCGGCCACCACCGGCGAGAAGGCGCTCCAGCCCAGTCGCTCCTCCCGCGGCGGCAGGCCGAAGCACTCGCGGTAGCACTTGGAGAAGTGCGGGGTGGAGACGAAGCCACAGGCGGCGGCGATGTCGATGATCGACATCGAGGTCTGCTTCAACAGCTGACGGGCGCGATTGAGCCGCAGGCGCATGTAATAGCGCGACGGCGAGCAGTGCAGGTTGCGCTGGAACAGCCTTTCCAGCTGGCGCCGCGACAGGCTGACGTAGCGGGCCAGCTCGTCCAGGTCGATGGGCTCTTCAAGGTTGTTCTCCATCAGCGCGACGATCTCCTGCAGTCGCGGCTGGGTGGTGCCGAGCATATGCTTGAGCGGCACCCGCTGCTGGTCCTGCTCGCCACGCACCCGATCGCACACGAACATGTCGGAAATGCCCGCCGCCAGCTCGCGCCCATGGTCACGCCCGATCAGCGTCAGCATCATGTCCAGCGGCGCCGTGCCGCCGGAGCAGGTGAAACGGTCCCGGTCCATGGCGAAAAGCTTCGACGTCAGGCCGATGCCCGGGTAGGCCTCCTGCAGCGCTGCCTGGCACTCCCAATGGGTGCTGACCTCATAACCCTCGAGCAGCCCGGCCCGGGCCAGCGCCCAGGCGCCGGTACACACCGAGCCAAATCGCTTGAGGTGGCGTGCCTGGGCCTTCAGCCAGCTGACGTGGCCCTGGTGCACATGGCGGGTCGGCGCCACGCCGCCGCAGACCACGACCATATCCAGCGACAGCGGCACCGTGATCGACGAGTCCGGCGTCACGGTCAGGCCGTCGCTGGCCTGAAGCGGCGCACCATCCAGGCTCAGGGTGAACCAGCGATAGAGTTCCTGGCCCGATAACTGGTTGGCCATGCGCAGCGGCTCGATGGCCGAGGCCAGCGAGATCAGGGTGAAATGCTCGAGCAGCAGAAAACCTACGGTCTGTGGCCCCTCGGGCCGGCTGGGCAGGGTCATGGTCATCTTCTCCACAGCGTCGGCCTCCTCGTCGCAAGCCACGAGGTACCGTCACGTCCATTTGTTGTTATCGCGACGTCGTAAACGGAACAGGACTCGCGCATGGTGTCGACACCCTCGACGTTGCCAGCGTCGCTACGGGTATCGCAGGCAGGAGCGTCCGTGCTTTTCTCCGACGACTTTACGCCTGGCGACTGAGTCTCGGCATCACAATAATCGCTATCGGCTGCCGCTTGACCAGTCGTCTCCGACAATGATGTCGCAGGTGACTATGACGAGGTCGCATCTGTCATCTGACAAGGCAAAGGATCGGCCATATTTCCCCATTCACGACAGGGCTATCTCTACAGGCGACCCGTCGATGCCTTGCCGGGACGCCGCCTTTGGCTCGCCAGCCAGCGCACGCCCCCCTGCCCGGACACGCCAAAACCCAGCACTCTCTTCCCCCACTCCATGGTCCGGAAGTTCAGGCCGCAGAAATCCCGGGCAAAAAAATAAGCCCAGAAACGCCACGGCCCCCGATGATCGGGGGCCGTGGAGGATACCTTGGAGGGTACTGCAGGTTGGCGAGAAGTCTCGCTCAGCGCTTGGCGTAGAGCTTCTCGGCGTGGTAGCGCAGGTGATCCTCGATAAAGGTCGCGATGAAGAAGTAGCTGTGGTCGTAGCCGGGCTGGCGACGCAGGATCAGCGGGTGATCGCGCTCGGCACAGACCGCCTCCAGCCGCTCCGGACACAACTGCTCATCGAGGAAGTCATCGGCGTCGCCCTGGTCGATGAACAACGGCTGACGTGAGGCGCCACGAGCCACCAGTTCACAGGCGTCGTACTGGGTCCACTTGCTGGAATCCTCGCCCAGATAGGCCGAGAACGCCTTGCGCCCCCAGGGGCACTGGGTCGGATTGACGATCGGCGAGAACGCCGACACCGAGCGGTAGTGCCCCGGCTTGCGCAGCGCCAGAATCAAGGCACCGTGGCCTCCCATGGAATGACCACTGATGGACTCGCGACCGTTGAGCGGGAAGTGCTGACGAACCACCGAAGGCAGCTCTTCGGTGACGTAGTCATACATCCGGTAGTGAGCCTTCCACGGCTCCTGGGTGGCATTGACGTAGAAGCCCGCCCCGGAACCCAGATCGTAGCTGTCGTGCTCACCCGGCAGGTCAGTCCCCCTGGGACTGGTGTCGGGGCAGAGGATGGCGATGCCCAGTTCCGCCGCCAGCCGATGGGCACCGGCCTTCTGCATGAAGTTTTCGTCGGTGCAGGTCAGCCCCGACAGCCACCACAGCAGCGGCACCTTTTCCGTCTCGGCCTGGGGCGGCAGATAGATGGCGAAGGTCATCTCGCAGTCCAGCGCCCGCGAATGATGACGATAGCGCTTGTGCCAGCCGCCGAAGCTGCGATTGGCGCTGACCAGTTCCAGATGTTCGCTCATGGACATGGCGACTTCCCCTCAACGATGAAGCCCCGAGGTCCGGGGCGGATAAAACGACGCGGTGCGTTCTGGCGGATGACGCGGCCGTCTGGCGGTGGGGCGAGCTGGCATCAATACTGCGCCAGCATTCGACTCACCGCCAATCGGCGCCCGCCTGGCCCATCGCTTGGGTCAGGCGGGCGTGGCCTCATCAGCGCCGTCTCGATGCTACCGGCTCAGTAATGCAGTACGGTGCGGATGCTCTCGCCGGCGTGAAGCAGGTCGAAGGCTTCGTTGATCTTCTCGAACTCCATGTTGTGGGTGATGAAGTCGTCGATGTTCAGCTCGCCCTTCATGTACTGCTCGACGTAGCCCGGCAGCTGGCTACGGCCCTTGACGCCACCGAAGGCGGAGCCCTTCCATACCCGACCGGTCACCAGCTGGAAAGGCCGGGTGGAGATCTCTTCGCCGGCGCCGGCGACACCGATGACGATCGACTCGCCCCAGCCCTTGTGACAGCACTCCAGCGCCGAGCGCATAACGTTGACGTTGCCGATGCACTCGAAGGAGTAGTCGACGCCGCCGTCGGTCAGGTCGACGATCACCTGCTGGATGGAATCGCTGTAGTCCTTCGGATTGACGAAGTCGGTGGCGCCAAACTGCTTGGCCAGCTCGAACTTGTCCGGATTCACGTCGATGGCGATGATACGACCGGCCTTGGCCATCACCGCACCCTGGATTACCGCAAGGCCGATGGCACCGAGACCGAACACAGCCACGGTGGCGCCCGGCTCGACCTTGGCGGTGTTCATCACCGCGCCGATCCCGGTGGTCACCCCGCAGCCGAGCAGGCAGATCTTGTCCAGCGGCGCTTCCTTGGACACCTTGGCCAGCGAGACCTCCGGCACCACGGTGTACTCGCTGAAGGTGGAAGTGCCCATATAGTGATAGAGCGGCTTGCCGTCCAGCGAGAAGCGCGTGGTGCCGTCAGGCATCTGGCCCTTGCCCTGGGTGGCACGGACCGAGCTGCACAGGTTGGTCTTGCCCGAACGGCAGAACTTGCACTCGCCGCACTCGGCCGTGTACAGCGGGATGACGTGGTCGCCGGGCTTCAGGCTGGTGACGCCCTCCCCCACTTCTTCCACCACACCGGCACCCTCGTGACCCAGTACCGACGGAAACAGCCCCTCCGGGTCGGCTCCGGACAGGGTATAGGCGTCGGTGTGACAGACGCTGGTAGCGACCACCCTGACCAGCACTTCGCCGGCCTTGGGGCCTTCGACATCGATTTCGGTCAGGGTAAGCGGCTTGCCGGCTTCCAGGGCAATGGCGGCGCGAGACTTCATGGCAATCTCCTCGGATCGGGGGTTGCACGCCAGGCATGAACGACCAAGCCTGGCGCACTGACGTAAGGGGCACGGGTCATCCTGACCCGGTTGATGATGACCACAGTCTAGACCTCGCTACGGACTGGGATAAAGCACGCATTCGGCATAACATTGTTGCTGTCTCGCAACAATGGAGAGCGCCATGCATCCCTGGGCCGGCATTGAAGCCTTTATCGAAGTGGTACGCCTGAAGTCCTTTGCCGCCGCCGCCCGACGCCTGGGTGTATCCAGCTCCCACGTCAGCCGACAGGTGGCCGCACTGGAGAGCCGCCTCGATACGCCGCTTCTGTATCGCACCACCCGCCAGATAAGCCTGACCGAGGCCGGTCGCCTCTACTATCAGCAGTGCGAGGCGCTGGTCGACGGCTTTCGCGAGGCCGACGCCGTGGTCAAGGACTTCGAGGCCCATCCCAGGGGCGAGCTGGCGCTGACCTGCGCCACCACCTTTGGCGAGCGCTACGTGGCGCCTCTGATCAATGACCTGTTGATCCAGTACCCCCAGCTCGGCGTGCGCCTGCACTTCACCAACCGCCAGGTGGACCTGATCGAGGAAGGCTTCGATATCGGCATCCGCATGGGCACGCTGGAGGACAGCACCATGATCGCCCGCCGCCTGGCCGATCGTCGCGAGTACGTGGTGGGCTCCCCCGACTACTTCCAGCGCTATTCGCAGCCCCACGCCCTGTCCGAGCTGAAGCACCACCGCTGCCTGCATGGCTCACGTGATCGCTGGCGCTTCGCCGTCGACGGCATTCCCCGGGAAGTGGCGATCAAGGGGCCCTGGCAGGGCAACTCCGGCCCGGCCCTGCTCGACGCCGTGCTGAAGGGCGTGGGCCTGGGTCAGCTTCCCGACTACTACGTCGAGCATCACCTGGCCCGTGGCGAACTTGTCTCGGTACTCGACACCTACCGTCACAGCGATACCGGCGTTTGGGCCGTCACCCCCCACCACCGCCACCGCTCCCCAAAGGTCCGCGTGGTCATCGACTACCTGGCCGAACATCTCGCAGAGCGCCTGCCACCGCGATATCGCGACAGGCGAGGCATCGACGAGCCAGCGCCATCCGATTAACCCCAGCGACAAAAAGGCCCTCGATACGCTTTCGTATCGAGGGCCTTCGACAGCTGGTCACCAAAAGCCTTGCCTCCTATTGCCTGCCACCTGCGACTACTGAAAGGTCCCATCCTCCTGATACTCAAGCCCGTAGTAGCTGGGCACATAGATATTGTGTTCTTCCTGCCACTCCCGAGAAAGGCGGATGGCCTCACGGATCTGCTCAGGGGTCATCTTTTCTTCGAGGCGGGCTTTGTCGGGAGCGCTGCCGGGTGAGAGAAGGTCGTAATATTTATAAGCTTGGACGAGGTCGATATCCGTACCTATCCCTTCTTCGTAAAAGCCCCCTAAGCTTGTGAAGCCTACCATCTCATCGCCGTAAGTCATTCCGTCCATTTTTAACAACCAATCCATTGCTTCTTTGTCGTTTCTCACTACCCCCCTGCCCTCATGAGTAAGCCCAGCCAGATTCAACGAAGATACTCGATCTCCTTGCATAGCTGCCTTTTCATACCAGTAATATGATTGAGAAAAATCCTGTTCGACAACTCCGCTAAGTCTCACACCTCGATACACATGACCCAGCACTCTTTGAGATTTCACCAAACCTAGTTCTGCCGATGCTTCTAAGTACTCCAATGCTATTTCAGTATTTTTACATACACCAATCCCTTTATAATATATATCAAACAAACTATATCCAGCTTCTACGACGCCTAGTGACCACGCCTTCTTTAAAAGCTCCACGCCTCTTTGTTCATCCCTCAGCCGGTCATGCCCAGTAACATTCCCAAAGTTCAAAACACCTTCCAAATAAACATAATAAGGATTTTCATCATCGGATTTTTGAGCTATTTCATTAGGTGTACTAGAAGAAAAAACCAGTTCTAATGCAAGAGGGCCTGGATCTGGATTATACACTCTTGCAATTTCAGAAATATCCTTAACATCTACATCATCATTGCAGGAATCACATGCGACCAAAAAACATGAAACCACTAAAATAACAAAAAATAACCTCACCATTCTCACGCAACAACTAAAATAAGATAACATTTAAAACCGCTCCGAGCACGTTCCTCATTTCCCAAGCCGCCATCAAATACGACGGAAAGCTCTACAAATTCGTCAATTTCAAAATTTCCAAACGACTCATCTAAAAAAACGCTAAAAAACCCGGCGGTCTCAATGAGCAAGTGCAACACCTGATCGATCGGGTGTTGCACTTGCTCATTGAGACCGCCCAGCCACCTACTTCGCGGATCCACACAGCCCGTGGCAACGTGGGTCTAACGAGAATACCATTGGTCTGCTTCGACAGTATCTGCCCAAAGGAACGGACCTATCGACCTACACCCAGGAGGAGCTCGATGAGATCGCAGACTCACTCAATACCAGGCCTAGAGAGACGTTGAACGCCAAGACGCCTCTGGAGGTATACGCGGAGGTTCTCCAGAAGTCAGTGCCCGGATCTCCGGCACTCCAATAGTGTTGCGCTTGTAGGTTGAGACCGTCAAGTTCCACAGCTTTCCGCTCAGATCGACGTGACAACAAGTGGAGGTCCTTCGTTTTTGACCAAGCGCTACATGCTTGTCAGATAGCGACCCGGAGGCGTCGATTTTTTGAAGAAAACTTATGCAGACACACTCTAATGCAGGATAATCACGAAGTACCTAAAGGTCGGAAAGTTGAGGCTCTGCCATGTGCATAACATTAAAAATAATACGCTCCTCTACTATCCATTGACAAACATCATGAAATAAGTATAAGCCGCCCAGATAATCCCTGAAAGAGTAATTAAACTACCAATGCAGAAACATATAATAGGCCAAGTGCCTTCGACGAAACTAAATGGTGCATTATCATCTGCAGTCTTAGCATAGGGGTCATCCTTTTCAGTTTGGCACTGGGCCTCCACATCGTCCGGCCATTGAGGTCTTTTGCTGGTATATACAGCCACCATTCGCCCCCAGACCAACGGCACATAAAGAGGAGAAAGAAGCAACTGAGCAATAGGGGAAAAAGCTAGCATGCCAAGCCCTCTAACGATACAAAAAGACAAACTCTCTCTCTCCTTGTCGACAGGCATACATAACTCAATTAAATCTGAATTTTTTTCGTATCCATCGGGTTCCTCCATATAGCGACGAATAAATTCCCATATTCCTAGCGCATACTCCTTTTCACCCCAAGCAGGGTATCCAAGAGAAAATGTTTGTAACACATTTTTTCGATCTCCATCAAGAACATGCGCCCTAATCTCGTAGAACGACTTAGGAAACCAAGCGATTTTATTTTCTGCCAAATAGACAAAAATATCTTCCCACTTCACTTTAACCATATCTCCTCTAGGTAGAATAGCATAAACCATTCTGCTCTTTCTGTTTAGGCGCACTGGGTAGTGTGTCAACTGAAATGCCTCCAAACGAAAAAATGACCAACCAAGAGCAATAGGACCAGCGCACGTCACTACTACAAATATGAAAAACAACCAGTCGCCGCCTAGAAGCGTGGCCAGACCCACTACTGAAAGGCCAAGGCCGCCAAGCATGAAAAACATAACACCAGCAAATACACCTTGTCCTTTATGGACGTACCAACGATCCACCATCTCCATATAGCAATCATTGATCTTTATAACAGATATCAAATCTCTTGCTGGAGTTTCCTGTTCCCTACTTTTGCTAATTTCCGAATCAATTTCTTCCTTTCGCAATTTGCGGCGAACAGGAAAACCATGAAACTTACCATTTGTCAATCCCACTAAATCCATACCACCTCCTAATCAAAGAGTTCTTTCATTGCTTCTGTTTGAGATTTAAAGTCAGCAAAGCCATCATGATTTCTATCAACACCAAAATAAGAGCGGCGAATCCAATGTTGAAGGCTATCTTTCACCACAATAAACAACGCTATATTTACTGCAACTGCTATGCCGGCCAATATCCACCCCCATCCGGGCACAGTGATAGTTGCAAGAATGGCATTTCTGCTAACAAAAGTTATTAACAAAAACGATGCCCCCCCTGCCAGTGAAGAACAAAAATATAAAAAAGCCTCAAGATTCTGACCTCTTTCAAGGGCATTCTTCGTGGCATAAAAGTCAAGACCACTAAACAAAAAAGCGGAAACAGAACCAAATACACGAACTCCACCCAAAAGGCCGCTGTTAAGCCTGCTACTCTCCCATATCTGCAACCTACCACCGAACAGAGCTCTTCGACTCAGTAACGCATGTCCCAATTCAAATGCAGCTCCTACTGTTCCCGCTGTAATAGCTATCAACTTGCTCCCAATAAGAAACTTACTCTTTGCGTCCGTGGCTTCGAATATTGTATTCGCCTGAAATAAGAGCGTTGTTCCACCTATAATCATACTAACGATACTTAACTGTATATTACGATTGGCCAAGGCTCCCCAGGCCGACCCCGTCAATGCTGCATGGGATAAATGTTGGCTTACCGGTTCTGACATAAGGCTTGCTGATGCGGCTCTTATGGCTCCTTGGTCATCTATTGCATCTGCAACATCAAGAATCTTATAATAATCGTAACTTACTCGATAGTTCCCTCGACCACCAACTGCTCCGGATATTTCAGCAGCGTGCCTTGTAGCCATCAGCATTCTACGGTCAAAAATTTCTGCATCCACGTTGCCAAAGCGTCGGTTAACTTCTCCCATGCTCTTTCTGAGGTCTGCAACAACCATTCTTAACGTGGCATCGTTCACAGATATTTTTACTATCGGCCTCTCGGCGATCATACCGAGAAGCAGGAAGGCTGGCTTCGTTCTAGCCGTAGGCTCATCCTTCAATAATTTGACATAGGGAGAGATTATCGCTGCCAATAACCTTCCCAACGTACCCTTGTGTTCCGGCAAATCTTCAAACACCTTGAGGTACGCGGCTATTACACCCTGCCACGGCAGACTAATTACGTCACCGTGACTGACATCAATATTATTTATTGAGCTAGTCATCTCTGACTTTAGCTTGCTTGAGTCAACCAAAAGACCGCGCAGCAACAAGTTGTCACGTGATACGTCTACACTGCTTAACCAGGCAACGTACTGATCATGTAACGTTTTATACTGCTGCGTATCTGCTAAACAGCGCGCAACAGTCGCGGCAAACGCTACACCCGATTCAGTGTCACTATCATCGTGGTTAGCCTCAAGATAGACAAGTAAACACTTAGACTTTAACCACTTTTTATAAGCGTCACCCAGAGGAGCCATCACTTCTCTTTCGAATCTTTCCTTCGCTGGCCCGAATTCTTCCCTTTCCCACCTTTCCATCATTGTGGGACCATCATCTTCACCAGGACTGCTTCGAGCCAACATCTTGTCATATTTTGCCCATGCATCGTCCGCACACTGTTTCACATACTCACTTTCGACCGCATCATAGTTACGCTCTCTGATAGCCTCCCTACTATAGTATTCATCTAACGCCGGAGTCGACTCCCACCCTGGCCCCCCCGAACTTTGAGTAATAGCTCTGTCCTTTTGTATTTGATCGTATGTACGATCTGCTCGTTCTCTAGCCCTCTCCAAAACTTCGGTTATTGCCCTTTCCCTGATAGCCTCCTCTACCCCATTAATCATCGATGCCGTTACGACTTGCCACCTATGCTCAGGTGATTCTAAAAACTGCTTTGTTCGAGCGGTCATCAAGGACGCAAGGTCATAGGTGATTCCAGCAGGATCATCCAGCGCTACCATCATCGGTAACATATCATCAGCATTTGCCTGGATTTCGGCCCATTCAATCAGACCATCAATCTGCCCTTGCACCCCGATGATGTCAGATACGCTCGAGCCTAGCGAGGTCGGGGGCGGCCAAGAGGCGTCATCCTGCTGATCACGAATACCGGTACGGCTCCATGGGTAACGCGATTCGGCCAGTCTGTCACTGAGTTCTCTGAGCGGCGCCGCATGCTTGCCTTTCCCACCTGGTGTGCCAAGTGACAGCGGCTTTTTTTTATCATTGCCATATTTTGCTGGAATACCGCGCCAATCCGAAAGTGAAATACAACGCATCTGATCACGTCGACGACTTGCACCTTCACCAACGTGTGCATTAGTTGCATGCTCGTGCCAGACACGCTTCGTCCAAGCCGTTTCAGAATATGCAAAGTAAACATCCCCACCATTCTCAGGATCAAGAATAGTAATACAACGTCCAGGGTAATGATGTTCGGGATTATCCTTACAAGTAATCTCTTCACCTTTCGATGGAGGCTGAAGTAGTGCGTCAATACCTCCCTGAATTTCGTTTGGATTCATTGCGACCAAAACATCATGATCAATCTCAAGAACGTAGGGATATAAAAACCCCATTGGAGTCACTAAGTACCCGCTCCAAGTACTCCTGACTTCGTGATAAACATACAGGTATCCCGGGCGCAGAAGTCGAAGTGTATATACTTGCCCTTCTGGCAGCTCTACGTCTTCTACTCCCACACCGAAAGGGTAGTCAAGTCGTGGTGCTTGCGTCTTCTCCACAACATCCGTACGTGCTACTGCATAGCGCAGCGGCAAAACAGGAAGTCCTTTTTTTTCACAGTATGGACACTCGGCTATAGACCGCTGATTTTTTTTGCTCATCACCGCCCCCATGTATAATATTGCTTATTTACTTCACCAGCCATGCGTTTCATATCAACCTCGTCAAGGTCAAAGCATACCTCGCGATAATCGACGCCTCGCCCTTGTATACAAGCAATACGCTCGGCCAATATCGGATGCGAATGTATCTGAGGGTGAAAGCGCACACCCTGTTCAACAAAAAGTATTCGCCCGTACGTATCCTCCGACGACAGGACATCATCTGCTTTTTCAAACAGGTGATCGATCAGTGCCCATAGAGAGGGTGACTGGTGTAGCTGCGGCATTCGAATCACCAAATGGTCAATCATTCGGTTTACTTCAACCACGTTATCGATGCGCTTCCACTGAGATGAAGTTGGCATTAAATGGAAGATCGACGCTTCCATATAAGGCCGATGGCTTCGACAGTACCATTGCCCCTTCTCATCCGGCCAAACCCATTCGGTGATGGGGCCAAGTAACCTATCAACCTGTTCCGGTTCAAATATCCAGGAAAAGTGTCGAAAAACATGTGGATCGTAATAGCGCAACCACCAGTGCCTCGGGTCTCCTGGACGACGTTGGACCAGGTGATGCTTGAGATGCGCCGCGACATCGTCAGCGGTGGCATGGCTGGCGAGCAACGCACAGAAGTAGGAGACGCCACGCTTCTGATAACGAAGGATGCGCTCGAAGATGGTCTTTCGATCATCGTGAGACAGCCCCTTCAAGCTGATTAACTGAGGCAATATGTGTGGCCGCATCTTGGCTTTCGTCGGCGCCAACGGTATGGCGGGCAAGCCTTTCCAGTCGTCTTGCTCGACGTTTAGCGGGTTGAGCAACGCATACGAATATTTGGTCAACCATTCAACCGGCAGGCTTTCAACAATGGGGTGGTGGCTCGACATCTCAGGACCTCCCCAACGGAGTAGCACCTGCCCGCGTCTGCTCCGCTCCCTTAAGCTGGCTTTCACACCCTCCTTCGGGCAGTTCTGGTAACGCACCCTCCAGGCTCGCGGGGCCTGAAAAGTTGTGCTGGGCACCCTTGATGTCGATCTTGCCCGGGGCATGCACTTCGATATTGCCGTCCTTGAGCCGCACATAGGCGCCGGCGCAGGTGAGCAGGATCTCCTTGGCGGCACTGACTTCCACGCTGTCCTCGGTGGAGGTCACGCTCAGGGTCTTCTCGGCGGTCAGGGCCATCGCGTCACTCTGGGCCTGCACCTCGACCTTGCCCTGGGCGGCGAACAGCTTGATCCCGGCGCGCTGGATAAACAGCGACAGGCGTTCGGAAAACGCGCCGATCAGGCTACGCCCGGCGGCCAGGTTGATGTCCTCGCCGCTGGTCACCGTCAGCGACTTGCCCTGGGCGAAATGGGTCGACTGCGGGGTGCTCATGGCGATGCCGGCGGGTGAGGCCAGGTGCAACCAGGGGCTCTCTAGCCGCCCGGCCTCGCCCCGCCCTGCCAGGCTTGCGCCTTTGGCGGTGGACTGATCGGCGGACTGGTCAACGTCCTGGCCAGACGCTGCCCCGCTGGACTCACCGTAGGTGGCCTTGGCGTCCTCGCTGGCCCGCTTGATGTCGCCGCGCACCTCCAGCGCTTCGGCGTCGTGTTCGGCGGCGCTCTGGCTGAGGGTATCGGCGAGCTGCCAGGCGCTGTCGAGTTCACGGTAGACCGGGGACAGCGCGAGCTGTTCGCCGCTGGCACCGAGCTGCCCCCAACTGGTCAGCAGCAGGCCGGCGTTGGCGCGCACCGCGCCGTAGGCGTCGGTGCGCAACTCGAAGCCGGTACCACGAAAGGCGCCCCTGGTGTTGCCCTGCTGGTGGATCAGGTAGCCCAGGTTCAGTTGGCTCTTGGCGTGCTCGGAGTTAAGGCGTACCCGCTCCTGATCGGTGGCATCATCAAACACCAGTTCGTTGTACTTGCCGCCCCGGTAGGTCTTGGACTTGAAGCCCGACAGCAGGCCGTTGGAGTGCCATTCGGGACGCTGGTCACCGTTGTAGACCCGTCCGGTGACCAGCGGGCGATCCGGGTCACCCTCCAGGAAGTCGACGATCACCTCCTGGCCGATGCGTGGCACGAACACGCCGCCCCAGCCGCCGCTGGCGTTGGGCTGGGCGACCCTGAGCCAGCAGCTCGATTGGGCGTCATTGCCACCCAGCCTGTCCCAGTGGAACTGCACCTTGACCCGATTGAGCCGGTCGGTGTGGATCTCTTCACCTTCGGGGCCGACCACGATGGCGGTCTGGGGGCCGCCGACCACCGGACGGGGGTGATCGAGCGACGAACGGTAGGGCTGGCTCAAGCGCTGGGCTTCGAAGTCGACCAGGTAGTGGCCGGTCCCGGCACGCTGATAGTCGTCGCGGTGGAGGCTCTCGTCTTCCAGGCCGTGGGCCCGGCGGGCATGATCAAGCTCCTGCTGCAGGCTGCCCGGCAGGGTGGTCAGGTGGGCCGACACCGGCAGAGCGTTCTCGGCGTGCACGCTAAGGCCCAGCAACAGAAAGGTGCGCTCGTCGCTGTCGCCGTGCTGGTGGCGTTCGTGCTGGGTCAGCTCGAAGTGACGTCCAACCTGAAGCTGGCGGGCACCACCGGCACCAAAGAAGCGCTTGGCCTTTGATTCCAGCGCTTCGAGCCGGTTGGCAGTCAGACGTTCGCCGCGAAAGTGGTCGCGATAGTAGTACTCGCCAGGGCTGTCGTAGACCTCCTGGTCGGTCAGGTTGCCCTGATTGTGCAGGGTGTCCAGCGAGGTTCGCTTGATCAGCCTTGGCTGCTTGTAGTCGAAGGTGCCAAGGCTGACCCGGTTGGGTTGCTGCTGTCGCCGTCCGCCCCACTGGGTGATAGCGTCCTCGGTCTCGGTGGCGTCCTGGCGGTGGAAGCGGATCTGGTGAGGCGCGACCGCATCGCAGGTCGCCACGTCATCGGTGATCACCAGCCGATGACCGAGCCCTGCAGCGCCAGTCGCCGCGTTCTCGCTCTCGCCCGCGTTCTTACCGTCATTTTCCGGGTTGCCCAGATGCTCGAAGTAATAGAACAGGCCCTCCTGCTCCATCAGGCGATTGACAAAGTGGTAGTCGCTTTCCCGGTACTGGACGCAGTAGCTGCGCGCCGGGTACTCGCGCCTCAGATCGAAGCGCCAGCCGCCGTGGGCCACCTCGTGGCCCTGAAACACCCGCTCGATCACCTCGATGGCGCTGTGGTCCTGGAAGATGCGACTGTCGCGGCCAAGCTCGAGCATGGTCAGCCAGGGAACCAGGCTCAACTGGTAGTAGTAGACGCCGCCGTCCTCGCCCAGCAGCGCGGCGGACTCCACCAGCGCCGAGAGTTGCCGATACTGGCCATCGGCCTGGCGTATCGACAGTGTCGCGGGTCTGGCCATCAGCGATTTGAGCTCGATGTTGCCGGACTGAGAGATGGCGTCGAGCCGGTAACGAAACGGCCGCGAGATACGTTCCTCACCCACCAGACGATGGGGGATCAGCTCGACACCCTCCAGCGCCAGGGTGACTAGCCGCTGATGCTGCGACAGGCTGACGTCGAACGACGCCAGCATCTTGTCCAACCACGATGAGTTATTCATTGCCTTTGTCCTTTGCTGCGATGCCCGAAGGGCCTTCCTTGGCGACGACGGCGAGCGAAAAAGGGCGTTGTCAGCCGAGTCCGTGGACGCCACCACAAGCCGAGATCAAGGTCGCGCCGCAGGCGGTGTGGCAGCCGTGAAAGGCCACGCTCTTGCCGTTCAGGGTGATGGTGGGGTGGCCTTCGACGATGGGGCAGACGCCATGGCCCTTCTGCGGGCAGGCCACCATGTCCCCGACCACCGCGACCGGGGTGCCGTTGAGCAGGTAGTTGGACTGGGCGCTGACCACGGTGCCGCCGTGGCTGGTGGTATCGCCCAGGACGATGATGCCGTCACCAGAATTGAACATGTCTATACCCCACGTTGTGATTGCACCCCGCCGACTCCCTCGGCAACGGCGCTACAAGGCAAGAGGAAGGCAGTACCACTCGTTGTCTCGCTTGCTACTTCAAGTATTAGTGCACTGCCAGCGTGTTTTTTTTCGGTCAAGGCAGCAATTGCCAAGACAATCTGAACCGCATTGAGAGCACTACCCGACCAGCCACAGAAGCTATCCGTAAAGTAAATATCTTCGATAGTGTCAGGATGGCCCCAGCGATCAAGTAACGCAGCACATACATCGGACACCCTCTCCGGTAGTTTTCCGACATCAGCAATCGCAACGGAAGGTTCGCTATCAACTAAATCTGAAGAAACTGTATTGAGGAGTTCTCTCATACAATCCAGTCGCGATCGTCTGGACTGCTGTGCTCGTGCACTGTGGTGTAAATTTACCGATGGACTAAGCCACCAACCATCTTGGAAAGCGCTGCTATTTCCCTCGATTCGCTGAAGTAGCACTGCTGCACATGCTTCCCCTGGATGCGTGCCTTTATAGCGCGGTGGGCTCGCCAAAAGCGATTGCTGCTCAAGCTGGATGACCCCACTGCTCGAGCAAAAAGAGTCAGCACTAATCCAGAGTATGTAGGGACTAGTTAGCACCGACGCGGCAACTGCCGCGTGCAGACCAATGCTATTATCAAGGCATATCAACTTACCCATACTCTGATAAAAAGAAGATGCTTTCAGCAGCTCCCTAATGTACTCAAGAAATGCGTGAGTGCTAACAAGGCCATCGGATGGAAAACTCACTGCGATATCGAACCCCATATCAGAGATCGCATTTTTGGGAGCTTTATCCAACAAATCTAGAGCTTCCAACGCCAGAGAATGTACCAACTCCAATAGTCGCGTCGTCTTCTGATCAATAGCCTGTCCATCCGGCGATGAAGCAATAGGTATCGTGTCTACGACCTTATGACACAGGAAGCAATTCCCACCAGGAGACTGGACGCCTTCCAACGGTGTAGGCACCGCAGGTGCTGGAACATTCCCCCACCCCACCAGTCCCGCCGAGGTCAGCGCCACGCCATCGATCACCCTCAGCCGGTCAGGGTCGTAGCGCCGTTCCGGTGCTGGCGTTGCCTGCTGCCTGGCCATCTGCTCGAGGGTCGATTGCCGTGGCCTGAGGCGGTCGTACAGCGACGCCCTGCTTGAATCCCTGTCCCCTCGGTTCATGAGCTGTGCTCGTCTCTGGTCTGGGTGCCCAGGGTTTCGCGGATGCTGTCGACGACGTTGTCCTCGCGAATCACGTCACGCAGCCAGTCTTCCAGCGGCATCCGCCCCCAGCGCACCGCTCGTTCGACCAGATAAGGTACCGGGCTGTGGGGCTCGGCGGCCTTGAAGTACTGGGCTACCGCACCGAGCATGGCAAAGGCTTCTTCGCGGGTCTCCGGGGTGGTGCGAAGCGCGCCGCTTGGACGTTGAGATCGCGCCGGGGTGCTGGCCTGCGGTGTGGGCGAGTGTTCCGGGATGCTGTCGTCTTGTGCTGGATCCTCGACGACGTCGAGACGAACGCCCTTGTCACCCAGCAGGCGCTCGATCAAGCCAAGACAGTCCTTGAGTACCGTCGAAAGTCGGCTGAAGCTCGGCGCCAGGTCTCCGAGCCGGGCGACCAGCACGTCGTCCAGCGCCGAAAGCGCGTGCAGGCAGGCTTCGATATGGCGGTAGAGTTCGATCAGTCGTTCGGGGTCTGTCAGCACCACCGAACGCTGGAAGATCTCGGCATTGATCTTGCCTTCCTTGAGCGCTTCGTCCATGACGGTGGGGTCATTGCGCGCCAGGTTCTCTACCTGGCGTGACTCTTCGTAGCGATCCAGGCCATAGCCGTGATCACTGCTCTGAGCCCCGCCCTGACCATCGAGCAGGGCGATGCTGCCGACCATCGACGCCAGGGTGTCGTCCAGCCAGGTGAAGCGCCCCAGACGTTCTTCCTCACCCTCTTCCAGGGTGGGATAGAGCCCCCCCCAGTAGGTCTCGCACAGGGCCGCCACCAGCTCCAACCCAAAGGCCAGGCCTGCAAAGCCGTCACGGTGGGCCAGTCCTTCGCACAGCCAGCCGGCCAGCATCAGGTCCTTGCTTTGCTCGGCCAGGGCCTGAGACGACAGCGCGATCACCGCATTCCAGTCGGCGCGCTTGAGGTCCGACTGCCAGTCACCCTGGCTTAGATAGCTGGGGTCGGCTCGCCGTGCTTCCTTGATCTCGTCGACCACCAGCGAAAAGCTCAGGTCCTCCCCTACTCCCTGCTCACCGATCGGCGCGAGCAGGGCCTCGCGATTCCATTCATCGACCATGGGCGTTGTCTCCTGCATCTAAGGTCACACCGGGGGCATCCCTTGCCCCGGGCGCTTGTGGTTCTGGTAGTCGTCACTGGTGGCCGTCACCGGCGTCCACCATGAGGTGTCGTCCTCGATGATCGATCCCAGGCAGCCGGGTTCCGCGGTGTTCTTTCAGGCGTCCTGGTCCGGCCTTGTGGTCTGGCTTGCTTTCCTTGGCGTGTTTTCCTTGGCTTGCTTTCCTTGGCCTTCTGGCCTGGCTTCCTGGTCAGCCCCCGGAGATAACACCACGGGCTCGAGGGGCTGACCGGGAAGCACGGCCATGGGTTGCCCCATGGCCGTAACCCGCCCGACGTCTCTTCAACCAGCAGATGTCAGGCGTTCCCAAGCGTTGATCAGGAGTACACGCGGTTGCGGGTACGGTCCCAGCCACCGGCGATGTTGCCGCCACCCTGGCCGTCCTGACGCTTCTGCTGGGTGTAGGTGACCTTGATTCGCGAGTAGTTGAACTTGATCTCCTCGGTCGGCAGGTCGTGACGGGAGTCATGCACGGAGTCCGTGCCACCGCCGCTGCCGGTGTCAGAGAAGCCCGACATGCCTTCCATCTCGGTGGAGGAAACGATCACTTCCTCCAGACGGACTTCGGCGTAGCGCACCTGCTCACCACCGGCACGGTGCACCTGCAGCACCACTTCCTTGATGTGCTGGCCGCGGCAGCAGGCTTCGAACAGCTTCGGAGACGCCTTGTCGATGAACTTCTTGATGGCGAACTCGCTGAGATTGACGCGCTCGGCTGAGGCACCACCGGCGGAACTGGCGGTGGCCGAGGTGGACTGACTGGCGCCGAACTCGAAGCTGAGCAGCTCGATCCAGTCGGTGTGGTTGGAATCCAGGCTTTCACCGGGGATACCGTCGACCTTGAGGTATGCATCGAATGCCATGTGTTGTCTTCCTTTTGATTGCGATGGTGAAAATCAGGCGTTGCGGGCGACGATCGCTGATCGCCTCCACGGGCCTGTGACCGGGCACGCTACCGCCAGAAGCATCCTGGCTTCTGTTGCTGCCCTTGCGACCCACCCCCTCTATTGCCCGTGAGGGAAGCGATGCCGTCTTGCCGACGGAACGGAAGATCCCGCGTGCTCAGCTCGAGGCACGCACGGCGATCTCCACCCGACGATTGGGGGCCAGACAGCGAATCCGTTCGCTGCGGCCAAGTTGTGATTCGCACTGCACCAGGGGGCGCTCGCTGCCGGCACCGACGGCCTCGACCATCTCGGGTGTGACTCCCTTGCCGATCAGGTAGGTGCGTACGGTCTGGGCGCGCTCGAGCGATAGACGCTTGTTGGTCTGCGCAGAACCGATCTGATCGGCGTGCCCGGTGATGGTGATGCGCCCGATACCGGGGGTGTTGACCAGGCGTTCGGCGATCCGGTTGAGCTGCTGCTGCCCCGCCGCCTGCAGACCGGCAAAGTCGGCACGACCAAAGGAGAACAAGGTGTCCGACTCCAGGGTGATGGTCTCCAGCGTGCGCAAGGAGTGATCCAGCAGGCCGTCGATATAGTTGCGGCTCGACGAGATCAGAAACGAGTTGTCGTCGATGCGTGGCACGTCCGGTGCCTCTATCTGGCGTGCATAGAAGGCGATCTGACGACTGGCAAAGTCGAGATCCCGAGGATCGCGCTCGCCTGTGTCATGGGCGCTGATCGCTGGGTACCAGTAGTCCGGCAGGCGCTGGCGCAGCAACGCCTCGGAGACCTTGGGCCTTGGGGTACGCGACAGCTCCACGTAGGTGCCGAGGGCCGCATTGCCGAAGTCGGCCAGCGCCTGAGGACTGTTGTCGGCAGGACGCGCGTTGGGCTCGACATTGGGCAGGTCGATCGCCGTGATGCGTTCGGATTCCCCCGAGCGATACACCGGAATGGTCGGCAGGGTGTAGAGCGCCTGGCCCAGGTTGTCGGCCACCGGGCGCAGCATGCTGCGCTCGATCTCGTCGAAGTAGGCCTTGCGCAGCGCCGGCGAGATGTCATCGCCGTGGTACAAGCCCATCCCCAGTGACCAGGGCGCGCCTTGCCCATCGCGTTCGACGTAGTGGGCGACGCCGACACGCAGGGCGTCCAGCGCTTCCCAGCGGGTGTAGCCATCGAGGTGCTGGCCATCGGCCACTCGCGCCTCGGCCAGGCTGGTGTCGATGGCGGCGAGTTCGTCGGCGTTACGCGAGAACGACAGCGCCCAGCCGCTGACCATCACCGCCGCCAGCGCCAGCGCCACCCAGCACCAGCGTAGCTGGCGCCGACGCTCCCGATTGGGACCGCTGTAGAGTCCGACCAGGTGCTGGTCAGGCAGGATCACCTGGGAGAACAGGCCGGTCACGAACAGGCTCTTGCCGTCCTGGGGAGCCGTGACACCGCGACTGGCGGCAAGCCCGAAGCGACTCTCCACCGCCCGGGCATGCTCGCCCATGGCGGGCTGACCATCAGCCAGCGCACTGGTGAAGTAGAAGCCTCTGAGCAGCGGTGAGCTCTGATAGGGGTTGGCCTTGAGCAGGGACCCGGCAAAGCTGGATAGCAACGGCGCCAGGGCGCGCAGCTCCAGCGGGAACTCCAGCGCCGCCGGATCGTCACGGGTATGGATCATGTCGCCTTCGACCAGGCGCTGCTCGCCGATGGTGCGACAGCGCTTCACCAGGCCATCAAGGGCTTCGCCAAAACGCCCGGCCCAGTTAGCCGTCTCGAAGTCCTGGTGGGCAAAGGTCCAGCCCAGCACCTCGTCACGCTCTGTCGGTGCCAGCTGGTGGTGGAACTGACGAAAACCAGGAATCAGGTCACTCTTGGTAAACACCAGGTAGATCGGCACCACGGTCCCGAGCTGATCGTAGGTCTCCTGCAGGCGCTCGCGCAGCCTCAGCACCAGCGATTCACGCTCGGGGGCAGGACGACCGATCAACTCGTCGATGCTGACCGCCACGATCAGGCCATTGAGCGGCCGCCGCGGGCGATGCTGGCGTAGCAGGCCAAGAAAGGCCCGCCAGCGCGAGGCGTCCTCTTCGGAGGCGGTATAGCGACCGGCCGAGTCGAGCAGTACCGCCTCGCTGCTGAAGAACCAGTCACAGTGTCGGGTGCCACCGACGCCGGCGATCCGCGCGTGCTCACGGTCGGCGAAGGGAAAATCGAGACCGGAACGATAGACCAGGGTGCTCTTGCCCACCGCCGGCTGGCCGATGACCAGATACCATGGCAACCGATAGAGCAGATCGCGCTTGCGCCCCTTGCCACCATCACCCTTCTTCATTCGCTCCAGCGCTTCCAGCAGTCGCTCGCGCAGCAGGCTGACCTCTTCGCGGTCCTCTGGCGAGGCGCCCAGCACGGCGTCATCGGCGCTCTGGATCAGCGCGGATTCCACCTCGTCCTGGCGATCCACGCCGCGGTAGAGCAGCAGCAGATACAGTGCCGAGGCCACCAGAAAGAACAGGATGCCAGCCAGCACGCTGCCCAGAGAGGAGAACCCCCACCACACGCCCAGTCCCCAGATCACGAAGATCATCGCGAAAAAGGCCAGCGCCATGGCATAGGTGCGGTACTTGCGCAGTAACAGTGACAGTCGCTTGATCACAACGGGGCCCCATCCAGTTTACTGGCACGGTTCCCATCGGGAAGGCGTGCCAAAAAGGTCTTCATGTCGAGCGTCGCTGCGGGAACGCTGTCGGCAGGCTGGACAGGAGTGAACGCCTCGATCGGTTCCAGCATGTCCAGCCGCGACAGCCTTGGCGCCAGATTCATCACCATCCGCAGGGCATCGCGATCCGCCGTGGCAAAGCGCCAGAGTCTTGGACGCAAGAAGTCATCCACCAGCAGGCTGGCCTTGGCCTGGTGCCTGCCCTTGCCGGCGCTGTCACGCTGATGGCTCCCTTCCAGCCAGTGCATCCACAGATCCGCGGCAGGCCGCTTGAGCGCGCGCTCCGCCGGCAGCGGCATCACCGCCTGCAGTGGCTCGCCGTGCTTGATCCCCTCGCGAAGGGCCTGCATGCGCAGGGCGAAGGCGTTGCCGGCGAACTCGGGAAAGGCCGGTGACAGGGCCTCGCACAGATCGCGGTAACGCACGTCCTGGAGGTAACGTTCGAGCAGACGCTGGTGCAGATTGAGGTCGGCCTCGCGTAGTCCGCGCCATTCGGCGAGGTGCTGGTGCAATACCTGAACGTCGGCGACACCGCTGGCAACGCACTGCAACAACGCACGGATCTGGTTGCAGAACACTTCGCTCAGGGTGTGTACGCCGACGCTGCCTTCGGCTTCCGGCGCGACCGCCAGACGCTGGAAGATCAGCAGCGGGTAGCGCCGGCCGCTGGCGTCGCCGGACATGCGGATCCCCCCGAGCAGCCAGTAGCCGTTGCTCGCCCGGAAGTGGAAGAAGCAGGTCGGCATGGCATCGCACAGGGCCTCCCACTGCGGCTCGCTCTCGGCCAGGCGGAACAGCGCGCCCTGGACCCATTCGTCCAGTTCGCGCACGTCCTTGTGGGTGGCGTTGCTGGCCACGAAATCGGCGCTGCTCGGTGCCTTGCCGAAGAATCCGATCATGCCTGGCTCTCCCCGGCGGTGGTGGTGCTCATCATCGGGCCCCCAGGGTCGGTACGCGCAGTTGGCGTACCTTCTTCAGGTCGGTGAGCTTGACCCCGCCGAAGTTGCGCGCAACGAAGCTGACCGGACCCGCGCCGGTGTACCAGGTGAAACGCTGGCGCACGCCGTCGAGGTTGGTGACGTCGGCGGAGTCGATCATCCGCAGAAGCCCCCAGCGCGACGGAAAGTCGAAGACGTTCACGTGCATGCCGCTGTAGGTCACCACGTCCAGCTTGGCCCCGGCACGGCGCGGTTCGCCGGGCCAGGTGAAGCGCTGCCAGGTCTGCTGGCCATTGCGGTAGACCTGTTCCTGGCCATCGATGGTCAGGCTGATCGAGGTCAGGTTGGGGGCCGGCTGGATCATGATCTCGAAGCCGTTCTCGACATCGCCGAGGCTCGCCAGCACATCGCCCACCTGGGTGCCACCGGCAATGGTCTCGGTGATCCGCGGATCCACCAGCGGCTCGTCCCCCTGCCAGGCCTCGCCAAGATTGCCGACCTCGGCCTGCTCGAACTGGGTGAACAGCCCTGTCTCGGGGTCAACAAACAGGCGAAGATCACGCACCGAGGCCTCATTGGCGGAGTCATTGACCGGATAACGCCCCCTCACCATGCTGTTCCAGGGAGTGGCAATCTGGTCACCCCAGGCCACCGCCAGATAACCGGCGATGGGCCCGTTGAGGCTGTCGACAGAAAATGACACCGGGTCACGGAACAGCCGCAACAATGCCTGCACCAGCTCGTCCTGGGAGGTATCGATATTGGCCGAGACGTAGTTGCGCAGTGCGGTGACCTCGTTGGGGCGATCGTCGATCACCTCCTGCACCAGCAACTTGGTACGCTTGCCGGGATCACCACGCTGGATGCTGTCCAGACGCACCTTCAACTGGCGCAACAGCAGCAGGTAGCGATCCATCTGGGAGGCGTCATTGCCATCGGCCGGATCGCTGTCGAACAGCTTGCCCACCGGGCTGAAGTAGCTCGCCAGCACGCCATCATGGACAGCCAGCAGGTCCGTCGAGTCCAGCGCCGCCAGGGCCGTGTCACTGCCGTCCTGGCTGATCCAGTCGACGGTGCGCCGCCACACCCCGGGGCCGTCGCCTTCGCCTCCCTCGCCTGTGGCACTGCCTTGGATGTCGCCGTCTATGGTGCTGGCCGCGTCGTCCGCCGACGCCGCCGCCAGTCGCTGCTCGACGCTCGGGCTGTCCCAGCGAGTGTTGGCGTCCACCGCCTGCAATACCTGCTTGATCGGTGAGCGCTGGTAGTCACTGAGTCGGGTCAGCTGCTGACGGGAGACGTCGAGTCCTTCGAAGCGACGAATGCCGACGCTGGCCAGGAAGCGCTCCCAGGCGAACAGGTAGTCCCGCTTGTAGCGCCGCAGGATGGCATCGGCGAAGCGCGCCTTGGCGATCTCCGCGTCCTGTTCGGTCTCGCCATCCAGCACCCAGTCCCGCTCCTGCTTGATTTCCGACGCCAGGGTGTCCTTGAGCTCGGGCAGCACGAACTCGCGCCACACTCGATAGGTAAAGAAGGCCGGCACCGACTCGCTGGCATACATCAGTTCCTGGGTGTCCTGGGGCAGCATGGCGGCAAGCGTCAGCGGCGGGAACTGGGCCTGGGCCGCCAGGCGCAGCCGCAGGTACTCGCGGTCGGCAGGCGAATTGTCGATCAGGAAGGCCTTGAGGTCGGCACGGGCCTGGGCTACCAGCAGCTCGTCACGTGCCAGAGCCGGCGCCGTGCCGGCCTCGAGGTAGCTGGCGTACAACTCGACGTTGTCGCGGATGAGCGGGTCCTTGTGCTCGACCTCGCCACCCTCGGCGAGTGCCAACCACGCCTGATACAGCGCCACTCGAACGAAGTCGGCCTCGGGATGCTGCTGTGGCCCGGTCAACACCAGGTAAAGCTTGAGGGCGTCATAGCCTTCGATCAGCTGGGCCACCTGGGACGGCGCCAGGCGATTGACCGCCGCCTGAGAGATCGCCGAACCGCCCTGGCCCAGCGCGGGACCGCTGTGAGCCAGATCATCGAGACCTTCCAGACCATCGCGCCAGGCATTGCGAGCGCCTTCGCGCAGGGCATCCCGGCCTTGCATGCGCGCCCCCCAGTACGCATCGGAGACGCTGCCGCGCAGGCGATAATCGACTTCCCCGCGCAAGCGGCTGGCCAGTTCCCCCGGCGAGCGCGGCACACTGCCAAGGGATGGGCGCGAGGTCAGGCGGTCGCGGATACTGTCGCGCCGATCGTCCAGTGCTTCTCGCCCGTCTGCCAGCAACGAGCCCTCCTCACCAGCCGAGTCGGCAGTCGTCCCCTCGCCACTGGCGACACCGGGCAATTGACCAAGCACCGCCGCGCTGTCGATATGGGTCTCCAGGCCAACGTCGTCGGCCATCACCCCGATCGCCTCGAACCGGTTGCGCAGGCTGGCCAGGACCGGCTTGAGCGCCTGGGCTTCAAGCATCGTCAGGTAGGCGTGTTCCACGCCGGGTTCGAGCGAACGATGCACGGCGAAGACGTCGCCTTGCCAGAAAGGCCGGCCCTGCGCGTCCGTCCGTTTGAGTCCAATGAGTTCGTCATGCAACAGCGTAAGCCGCACCCCGGGAGGCTCGGCCACGGCATCATCGACCTGCCCCTGCAACGCCGCCAGGCCCTCGCGCTGAGTCCAGTAGCCGTAGCCGAGATACCCCAGCAGGGCGACCCCGGTCACCGCGGCCAGAGAGGAGACCCACAGCGTCGCGTTGCGCCGCCGGCCATGACGGCTGTAGTGCTCGACCAGATTGCGGTCGGCGATGACGACGTCCTTGAATAGCCCCTGGATAAAGTAGCTGCGCTGGGCAACGGGGGCCGGCTCCTGGATATCGACCGGCTGCGCCGGCGCCTTGTCGAGCCTTGGGCCCCTATCCTGGGCAAGTGATTGCTCCGACACCGGCCTGAACGGGCCCAGGGCGAAGTCTTCTTTCACCTGATCATCGAAGATCGGTAGCAGGCGCTCACCTTGCTGCAGCGCACTGGTGAAGTAGACGCCCCGCGTCAGTGGTGCCGTGGTCCCGCTGATGGTCAGGTCGAAGGGATCGAGGAAGTCCTGAAGACGCCCCTGTATTTCGGCGATGTAGTCGGGGAAGCGCAACAGCGCGTTGTCGACCTCGACCTCTTCACTACGCAGACGCTGCGCCAGACGGTGCCTCAACGCCTGGCTCATGCCGGCCAGCCGCTGCTGAAACAGTGCACCGACACCCTTGCCGCGGATCTCCGATATCGAAAAAGTCATGCCCCAGGGGCGACGCCGCGCCTGTTCGTCGAGGCTGTCGAAGGTCTCGTTGAAGCCAGGCAGCAGGTCGACCTTGCTGAAGCAAAGATAGACCGGGGGGGTGGCGCCCAACGCGTGATAGTAGGTGTTGATCCGCTCGATCAACTGCTCGGCCAGGGCGTGATTGCGCTCACGCGATGCCTCCAGCAGCTGCGGCAGGTCAACCACCACCACCAGGCCATTGATCGGACGACGCTTGCGCCGTTTGGCCAGCAGGCGCAGGAAGTCGGCGAAGGCACGTGCGGGCTGGTCCTCGGTGATATAGCGCCCGGCGGTGTCGATCATCACGGCGTCGCTGCCGAAGTACCAGTCGCAGTACTGGGTGCCGGCGTCCCCCGACAAGGCGGCGACGCTGGAGTCGAGCCCAGAGCGGCTGAGCAGCGAGGTCTTGCCCGAGGCGCTCAACCCCACCACCAGGTACCAGGGCAGCTCGCTCAGATGGGTGCGCCGCCCACCACGCGCCTTCAGCACCCCAAGCGCCGTCTTCAGACGCTCGCGCAGGACGTCGTAGTCGCCGGCGTCACTGCTGGCGGCTTCGCGATCGACCTCGAGCTGAAGCAGGCTTTCAAGGCCGCGTTCGTTGCGCAGCTTGCGGTACTTGCGCAGGACCACGGCCAACAGCCACAGCGCGGTAAGGATGGCGACCGCAACTCCCAACCGCTCGAGTCCACCACCGAGACGGGGGATCCACCACAGGCATGCCAGCACGCCCAGTCCCCACAGCAGCAGGGAGATCAGCCAGAAACTCTTGAGAACTCGCAGCAGTCGGCGCATGACGGTGCTCCCTCAAGAAGTCGTGAACAGAGACGGCAGGCGCTCGATCAGCGCCTCGACACGAGCATCGAGCAGCCCGTCCAGCACCAGAAAGGTGACGCCGCAGACCAGCACGATCAGCAACAGGTAGACCCACACGGGAATCTCGTAGCGCAACAACTGTCCGACCTGATCCGGCAAGCGCCAGCTGGGTGAAAGCTCGGCGGGCAAAGGGCGATAGCGCGCCAGATCCTGGCCCAGGGTGTTGGCGATGTAGCGCAGCTGGTCGCGGTGTTCGAGGCGAAACTTGCCCTCGAATCCCAGCGCCAGGCACAGGTGATAGACCTCGAGCACATCCAGGTTGCCCTTGAGATCGCTGCGCAGGCTGTCGAGACGTTCGAAGAAGCCCTCGCCGGCCAGATGCACGCCGAAGAACTTGTACTGCAGCGGGTGAAGTTCGATGTACTCGCGCATCTTGCTTTCACCGGCGGCCAGCACGCTCTCGTCGAGAAAGGCGCAGAGTGCGTACTGGGCGTCACGAAACTGCTCGAGGGAGTAGCCGCGGGCCAGCGCCCGGGCTTCCATCTCGTTGAAGAAGGCCTCGACCCGCGAGAGGAAGGCCTCGACGCTGGGAGCCTCGCTGCCGCGACGCACCAACAGCACCATCGAGAAGAAGTCCTGGGCCAGTTCGCTCAGCCGCTGCGCCTGTTGCCCTGTATCGCCCCCTTGTGACGCTGTGGTGGAGACGGACTCCCAGCGTGAAGTTCCCTGCTGTGCTACGGAGGTCTGGTTCATTTCAACACCGCCATCAGTTCAATCTTGAGATTGGTGAAACCGCTTGGAACGTAGAAAGCGATGGCCTCGGCCGACATCATTCGCTCGTACATGCGCCCCCTGGGCTCCAGCGCGAAGTAGTGGTTGTCCAGGCGCACCGGGATTGCCACCGGCAGGCGCGCGGCGTGGGCCAGGGTGCCGCCTGGCATGGCGCTGTTGACCACCACCTCGATGTCTTCGGGGGAGCCGACCTTGAAGGCGCGCGGCACCAGCTCGATCAGCTTGGCGCCGGGCATATCGGCGTGGACGCAGACGTAGAAATCGGCGTCGCCAAGGCGCGGATCGTGCAGTCGACCGACGTAATAGGAGGGCTTGGTCTGCTCGAGGGCGATCGGGATGTACTCGTTCGGCACCACCGTATCGAGCAGCTCGCGAGCCCGGGTCTCGAGCGTGAACAGTGACGCTGCGGCATCCAGATGCTGGTAGCTCGGTAGCTCATCAAGACGATGAGCGGTCGAGAAGGTCATCAGGCTGGCGACCAGGTCCGACAGGAAGCGAAACAGCTCCACCGGGGACAAACGCGGATGCGCCAGCAGGTGCGAAAGGTGCGGATAGGCGCGGTTGACGGTGTACAAAAGCCAGAACAGGGTCACGTCGCTGGAGCCGAACTCGGCGACCTTGTCCGCGCGCTCCCTGCGCCGACTCGACAGGGCATCGTTCTTGGCCTGCAACACGCCGATCAGGCGCTGAACCAGAGTCAGCAGGACCGGGCTGGCACTCAGGTGCAGGCAGGGCGGAATAAAGTCGCTGTCGAGGGCGAACTCGCCGGCGGTGTTGCGCTTCAGACGCAGGATCGGGCAGTGGCTGCTGCCCTTGAGCTCATCACCGTCAAGCAGCAGTGCCACGTTCAACTCCAGCAGTGCCAGCTCGTTTTCCAGCTCGCCCTCCAGCAGGTCCGGCAGGGTCTCGAAGCGCTGGCGGAAGCGACGGTCATGGCCGCGGCGGTGCGCCTCATCGACCACATTGGGCGAGAACGGCGTCACCTGGCGCAAGGCGGCAAAGACCTTGCACTCGGCCACCCCGCTCAGCTCCCCGAGATCACGCGCCGGAGGCAGAGGATCGTGCTGAGGCGCGTCGAACAGGGTGCCGTCGGCAAACACCATCTTCAGACGCGACAGCTTGAGGCGACCATGAGCGAGCTCATCCAGGTCGACCTCGAGTACCTGGACCCCCCAGTTGAAGGGCCCCGAGCGTGTACTGGCCTCGCCCAACTGGTGCTGGTGAAACTCATCCTGATACTGAAAGTGCTGGGGCTGGAGAAACATCCCCTCCGACCACATCACCCGATTGTGTTTGCTCACGGCTGGCTTCCTTGTCGTGTCAGGGCGCAAAGGCCCGGGCCAGGCTGCCGGCGGTGGCCACCAGCTCGGCGCTGTCTTCGTCCATGGGGGTAATGCGACTGCCCTCGAGGGTCAGCACCACACCATCCGGCGAGGTCAGGATGCCGTCCTTGCGCATGGCTTCGGCATCGAACACCAGCCGCCAGCCCTCCCCCTCGATCTGGCGGAAGAAGGCCACCACCGCCACATACCGGGTGCCCGGGGCCATCGGGGCCACTTCCACCTGGGTGCGTCCCGGCAGAACCACCACCTCGCGTTCGCCGAGCAGGCTGTCGCCCAGGCTGTCGCTGGCGCTGGCCCACAGCGCTTCACTGTTGGCCGCATTGAAGGCAGTCAAGGCGTCGAGCTGATAGATGCGCACCACCACCGACAGCGGGTTGCCCTCGGCGTCGGGGTTGAGCGACTCATCACCCTTGAGCGCCACGATCACCCGCTCCTGCTGGTCGAACAGGATGTCCCCGACCGTGCCGTCCATCTGTTTGCCAAGCCGGTCGCTGACGCCACAGCCGGCAAGCGCCAGCGTCGCCAGCACCAGCAGCGTGAAGGCGAGCCGCCGCGTCGGCGCCGGTCGGGGAGCATGCATGTTCATCACGATCTCCTTAGCCCTGCACCAGACAGGCGTCGTCGGCCGACTCGACCATCGCCGGGCGATAGCTGAATCGATCCTGATCATCGATACCGATCACCAGGTCGACGACCTCGCGATCCTCGGCCATACAGCCAAGCACGCGCTCGGCAAGTGCCGGCATCAGGCTGCTGGTCAACAGGTGGTCGATGCTGCGTGCGCCGCTATCGGTCTGGGTGCAGCGTTCGGCAATGCGCGCGGCCAGGGCCTCGTCGAAGCTCAGGTGGGCGCCGTGGTGGTCCTGGAAGCGCCGGGCCAGACGCGCCAGCTTCAGATCGACGATGCGGGTGAGGATGTCCCCGGTCACCGGGTAGTAGGGCACGATCTTGAGGCGGCCAAGAAAGGCCGGCTTGAACACTCGGTTGAGGGTGTCGGTCATCTCACCCACCAGTGCCTCGGGTGCCGGTCGCGCCTCGGCCTCCAGACAACGCTGCATGATCCAGTCGGTACCGACGTTGGAGGTCAGCAGGATGACGCTGTGGCGGAAATCGATCTCGCGGCCTTCGCCGTCCTCCATGACGCCCTTGTCGAACACCTGGAAGAACAGCTCGAGCACATCGGGGTGGGCCTTCTCGACCTCATCAAGCAGCACCACGCTGTAGGGCTTGCGACGCACCGCCTCGGTCAGCACACCGCCCTCTCCATAGCCGACATAGCCGGGAGGAGAGCCCTTGAGCGAGGACACCGTGTGGGCCTCCTGGTACTCCGACATGTTGATGGTGATGAGATTGCGCTCACCGCCGTAGAGGGTGTCGGCCAGCGCCAGCGCGGTTTCGGTCTTGCCGACGCCGCTTGGCCCCAGCAGCAGAAATACCCCCACCGGCTTGCTCGGGTCCTCGAGCTTGGCCCGCGACAGGCTGATGCGCTTGCCGATCTCCTCCAGCGCGTGGTCCTGGCCGATCACCCGGCTCGACAGCAGTGCCGGCAACTGACGCACGGTGTCGATCTCGTCACGCTGCATCTTGGTCAGTGGAATACCGGTCCAGGCGGAGACCACCGCGCCGATGGCATTGCCGTCGACGCAGGGGTGGACCAGCACGCTGTCTCCGGCCGCCTGTGCGAAATCCTGACGCCTGGCCTTGAGCACCTCGAGGGCTGCATCTCGCTCTGGCCCCTTCTCGGCATCGGCGGCATCGGCCAGCGCCTGCTGGGCCTCGCGCAGTGCGTCGAGCGCCTCGCGCTGGCACTGCCAAGCGGCCTCGAGCACCTCGATCTCGCCCTGCACGTCCGCGATCCGCTCATCGAGCTCCGCCAGCCGGGTGGCATGATCGCCACCGCGCTCGCGCTCCGCCGCCAGCGTCTGGCGTTCGCTGTCGAGATCGCGCAGGCGCTGCTGGGCATCCTCAAGCTCGGCGGGTACCACCGCCTGGCCCAGGGCCACCCGGGCACAAGCGGTATCCAGCACGCTGACCGCCTTGTCCGGCAGCTGGCGCCCACTGATATAGCGATGGGACAGGCGCACCGCCTGCACCACGGCGTCATCAAGCACCTCGACCCCATGGTGTTCACGCATGCAATCGGCGAGGCCGCGCAGCATGCCGATCGCGACTTCTTCGCTGGGCTCGTCGACCTTGATCACCTGGAAGCGGCGGGCCAAGGCGGCATCCTTCTCGAAGTACTTCTTGTACTCCGCCCAGGTGGTGGCGGCGATGGTGCGCAGCTCCCCCCTGGCCAGCGCCGGCTTGAGCAGGTTGGCGGCGTCGCCCTGCCCCGCCTGACCACCGCTGCCGATCAGGGTGTGCGCCTCGTCGATGAACAGGATGATCGGGTGCAGGCTGCGCTTGACCTCCTCGATCACATCCTTGAGCCGCTGCTCGAACTCGCCCTTCACACCGGCACCGGCCTGCAACAGGCCCAGATCCAGGGTGCGCAGTTCGACATTGGCCAGTGCCTGGGGCACCCGCCCCTCGACGATCTTCAGCGCCAGTCCTTCGACGACCGCGGTCTTGCCGACGCCGGCCTCGCCGGTGAGGATCGGATTGTTCTGACGCCGCCGGGTGAGGATGTCGATCATCTGACGAATCTCGCCATCGCGCCCGAGCACCGGATCGATACGCCTGGCCCGGGCGTTGGCGGTCAAGTCGATGGTGTAGCGATCGAGTGCCGGGGTCTTGCCCGAGCGTGATGGCGGTGCACCGGCCGCCGCCCCACTGTCGTCACCGCTGGTGCCGTGTTCCGGGCTTGCCGCCAGCAGGTCATCGAAGTGAAGGCGCAGCTCGTCGGCGTCCACACGCTCGAGCTCCGGTGCGCTCTCGACCACCACCCGGCGCAGCTCCTGGTCATCGAGCAGTGCCAGCAGCAGGTGGCCGCTACGAATTCGGCTGGCGGCCTGCTCGATGGAGGCGATCATCCAGGCGCGCTCGATCAAACGCGTGATATGCGGCGACAGCGCCGGCGTACGAGTGCAACCGGTCTTGAATGACTCGGTGGAACGGTCCAGTTGATCTGCCAGACGATCCAGTGCCAGCTCGAAGTGGCGCGCGACGCGCACCACATCGTTGTCGTCCCCCTCCAGCAACTTCAGCAGCAGGTGCTCGACATCCACCTCGTACTGCCGCTTGGCCAGGCACAATCCCGCTGCCTCTTCCATGGCCTTGCGACTCACTTCATCCAACTTGGCAAACAGCGTCTTGAGACTCACGTCCTGGCTCCCTCAAAAGGAATACGAAAAATCACCTGGCCATCGCGGCGGCGGGTGCGCTTGCCCAGCCAGCCCAGACGACCGAGGGCTACCCCGCCCGGCCTGCCCTGTCCGCCAAGCGTGGCCGGCGGCACCTCATCGGCGCGCAGGCCAAGCTCCAGCTCGAAGTCGAGCTCTGCACCCAGGTAGAAGCGGGTCGCCGCCACCAGCTGCCGGTGGTCGGCCTGGTCGGGCAGAAAGCGCGCGAAGTCGTCAAGGCTCAGCGGCGAGAGCACCACCCGCACGCAGGACTGGTAGTCCCACACCCGTGAGCCGGTGACCGCCGATTGGCCAAGTCGCGCGTTACGCTGCCCAAGGCGCGTCCGCTCTCGCCCGGGAAGCGTCAGCCAACGACCGGCGAAGGGCTTGACCCTGCAGCTCACCCCGAAGGTGAAGGCGAGCATCGCCTCGAGGTTGGCGCCATTGCGTGGACGCTGGGTCAAGAGGCCGGCGAAGTAGCTGAAAAGGTGGCCAGGCAGTCGCGCATCGTCCTTTGCCGGGTCATCGCCGATGCTGCCGTCGACCTCGGCGACGAAGTGGCGGGTCTGGTCACTCAAGCCGACCAGCGACAAAAGCTGGCGCTGAAAGTCGGCCTGTCCCTTGCGCTCGTGCTCGATGTGAAAGCGATACTTCTGCCAGGCCTGATAGAACATCGCCGTCATGCGATGGGAGAAAAGATCGAGAAAGGCGTGGGCGGCGTCGTCACGCAGCTGGATATGACGATCGATCAGGGTCTCGGTATAGGGCCTGGGCAAGACCCCCGACGGCCCCACCAGTCCCAGAAAGGTCACCTGCATCTCGGTCAAGGGTTGTTCCAGCGGCGACAGCCGCTTGCCGCTCTCGAACGACAGGTCACTGATCTCGCTGGCGGGGAAGTCCAGCGACAGCCGGGTGCGAAAGCGCAGCGGGTCCTCGTGGGGACGCGACTCGGGATCGAGCCGCCCCTGGTGGCTGTAGTGCAGGCGCAACAGCCTCACGAGCTGAAAGAAGCTGAACCGGTACGGCTCAGCCCGCGCCTGGTCGATCAGACCAGGGGCTGAGTGCCGGTTCTGGGCGGCCATGTGACCACCTCCTTTTCGCGCTGCTGGCTGACCAGGGTCAGCTGGCTGAAGCTGTTGATCGAACAGTACTGACCGAAAAAATGGTCGAGCACCGTGCCAAAGAGATAGATACCGCTGCCGATGAACTGACGTTCGTCGAGTTCCAGACGGATACCGAGGCCGCGCACAAAGGCCGGACGCGGATGACCAATGCGCGTCATGGCGACGCTGGTGTCGATGGCGGTGATGCCATTGATCTGGCGGCGGGCGGCGTCAGCGTCGCGATAGTTGTAGAGCGACAGGATCTCCAGCAGGGCCTCGCGCCCCTGGGATACCAGCGACAGATGGTTGAGTGACAGGTGCGACACCAGGCGCCAGATCGTGCCCTTGCCCAGTGGTGGCCGAACGGCACTGGTGGGCTTGCGCAGACAGCGAATGGCCTTGACCACCTGCTCGCTGGGCAGAAAGAGATCCCCCTGGGGGTTGCCGAAATTGAGCTGCTGGGGAAGATCTCGATTGCTGCAGGTGACCCTGAGACTCAGGGTATCGGTGACGCTGTCCACCAGGGTCAACTCGCGATCCACCAGCCGCAGCAGCACGTCGGTTCCCTGGTCGCGATGGCGCTCCGAGGGGACCCGCTTGGCGCCCCAGTAGCAGTCTCCCCGGTTCACCCGCTGCCCCCGGGGTTCGAAGAAGGGATGACAGACGCGCACCTCGTTGGTGTCGGCGGCCTTGCGGACACGCTTGACGTCGTGAATCGACAGGATCTCGACGCCGAACGGATGACGCACGTCGGCGGCCACCGGGTACTCGTGGCGGGTGTGGGTCAGCTGAATCGGCTCGGCCATTCGCTCGAACAGGTTGATGATCGGGGTGCAGCCGAGGCGAAAATGATTACGAGCGATATTCTGGGCCAGTCGCTCCAGCCGATCGCTCTGGTCGTAGTCGCCGAACAGCAGGCTTAGACGTATCCGATGCCCCTGGACCTTCGCCAGCGCTCGATCGAGGCCCACGATGTCGAAGAACATGAACTTCTCGGGGAAGGTGAAGTACTCGTGCAGCAGGCGGTAACCCAGGAAGGAACGCTCCGAGTAGTCCATCAGCCCTTCTTCGGTGCCGAAACCGACCGGTTCGATGGCCTCCAGCGGCAGGCCGATCTCGCGCCTGCGGCCCCCTTCTTCCACGCTGACGCTCAGGCGACAGAGGTTGTTGAACAGAAGCTCGTACAGCGGGTGCATCAAGGCCCCCTCGCCGTCGAGAAAGAAGCGCAGCCGGTCGACGCCGAGCTTGCCAAGCGACTGCTGTCCGGTGACGCCAAGGTCGAGATCGAGTCGCGCCACGGCGTCACCGTCGCGGCCATTGAATGCCGAACGCTCTTGCCGGCTGAATCGCGCGGCCTCTACCCGCAACGGCCACACCGTGACGTCATAACAGGTACGAAAACTGAGCACGCAGCCCGCTACCGGCTGAGACGACAGCTCGGTATGCCGAGCCACCTGGTAGCGGCTGTCGAGGGCCGAGTCTTCCCCCAGGTCGAACTGCACCACCGACAGTGACGGCGTCGGTTTCAGATAGTGCGGATAGAGGACGTCCAGAAAGGACTCGACGATTTCCGGCAGGTCGTCATCGAGCTTCTTGTGGACCCTGGCTGACAGAAAGGCGAAGGCTTCGATCAGCCGCTCGGTGTGGGGATCGGCACAGTTATCTTCTTCCAGCTGCAGCCGGGAAGCGACCTTGGGGTACTCGCGAGCGAACTCCTGCCCCAGAAAGCGCAGGTGAGAGAGTTCCTTCTCGTAGTAGGGCAAGAGTTCGTCGAGCATCAGGTCAGGTTCTGCACTTTGTAGCGTTGGGTTTCGGCCTGCAGCACCGCTTCGCAGGCCACCTGGTGGTGGCTATCGACAAGGACCAGCACGGCTTCGAGGCGAAACTTCAGCAACCGCTGCCGCGAATCCTGCTCACGTAGCTGCACCTTCACATCACGAAAACGACAGTCATTGGCTTCGATGGCGTAGGCCAGCTGGCGCTGGATGTACTGGCGGTCCTCGCTGCTGTTGAGGCCCCGACCGAGGAAGTCAGGCAGGCCATAAGCCAGCATCGACTGCTGCAGCAGAGGAAAGCCTTGGAGGTGATCGGCCAGCAGCTCACGGCGCGTGTTCACCAGGTTTTCGAGGTCGGCGACGATCGTCGACTTGTACTCCTCCAGGGTGCACCAGCAGCGACCGGCGGCGTCCTCGACCCGGTGCGGCTCGTCATCGAGCAACCGGCTCCAGAGCGTAGGCATCACCATCCTTGTGCCTCTTGCCTGCATGACTGACCTCCCCTGTCAGCGACCTTCCTCGCGTCCTGCTTCCTGCCCGGCGCGAGCGCCGCCGTGATCAGTTGCGTGAAGACTGCGGCAGTTCCGCCACCAGGCGCAGTGACGCCGTCAGCTCATCGAGCTGATAATGCGGGCGCAGGAAGGTCACCGCCTTGTAGACGCCGGGCTTGCCGGGCACCTCGGCGACCTCGACGTGAGCCTCGCGCAGCGGGTACTGGGCCTTGGCTTCCTGGCTGGCGTTGTCATCCAGCAGCACGTACTGCGACAGCCACTCGTTGAGATAGCGCTCGACGCTGGTACGCGAGGCAAAACTGCCGACCTTGTCGCGCATGATGGCCTTCATGTAGTGGGCGATCCGCGAGGTCGCGAAGATGTACTGCAACTGCGCCGACAGACGCGCATTGGCGTTGGCGACATCGGTGTTGTACTGCTTCTGCTTCTGCGCCGACTGGACCCCGAAGAAGGCGGCATAGTCGGTGCCCTTGCAGTGCACCAGTGGAATGAACCCCAGATCCGCCAGTTCCTTCTCGCGTCGGTCGGTGATGGCGATCTCGGTCGGACACTTGAGCGCCACCTCGCCGTCATCGGTCTGGAAGGTGTGAGTCGGCAGATCCTCCACCAGCCCGCCACCCTCGACACCACGAATGGCCACACACCAGCCGTAGTTGGCGAAGGCGTCGGTCACCCGCGCACCCATTGCGTAGGCGGCGTTCATCCACAGATACTGGTTGTGGTCACGGCCATCGACGCTCTCGACGAAGTTGAACTCCTCCACCGGCGCGGTCTCCGGGCCGTAGGGCAGGCGACCCAGCACGTGGGGCAGAGTCAGGCCGACGTAGCGAGCATCCTCGGAGTTGCGAAACGACTTCCACTTGGCGTATTCGACGGTGTCGAACACCTTGGAAAGATCCCGCGGTCCGGTCATCTCGGTGAACGAATCCCAGCCGAACAATTCCGGTGAGGCGGCCGAGATAAAGGGGGCGTGAGCCGCTGCCGCCACGTGGGACACCTGCTCGAGCAGATAGATGTCCTCGGGACTGCGCGAAAACTCGAAATCGCCGATCAGCATGCCGAAGGGAGCGCCGCCAAAGGTGCCGTATTCTTCCTCGTAGACCTTCTTGAACAGTGCACTCTGGTCAAACTCCGGCGCCGACTTCATGTCGCGGACGAGATCCTTTCTGGTGGCGTTAAGCACCTGGATCTTCATGTTGCCGCCGGTCTCGCTCTGGTCGACCAGGTACTTCAAGCCACGCCAAGAAGACTCGAGTTGCTGGAACTCGCCGGCGTGCATGATCTCGTTCATCTGCTCGGAGAGCATGGCGTCGATCTCGGCGATGCGCGCATCCAGCACCGCGATCAGGTCCTTGCTCGGCAGTACTTCGCCTTCGAGCACCTGGGCGACCAGCTCCTCGATCAGATCCCTGGCGCGAGAGCGCTCGTTCTCCGAACGCGCCACGCGGCTTTCGGAGATGATGCTCTCGAGCAGCGAGGACTCCGGGGCGAAAACGGTGCTTTGTTCAGGCTGTGCCTGCATTTCCTTGTCTGACATGTCCTGGCTCCGGCTCTACGGGTTCTTGTCGTCGCTGACAGCCTGCTCGCGGCCAAACTCGTCACCGAGCGCCTTGAGCTTTTCGCTGTTCTGCAGCACGTCCATCAACAGCTCTTCGAGCTTGTCGTTGCCGCCCATCTTGTTGCGCAGATCCGCCAGCTTGTTGCGTACTTCCAGCAACTTGCGCAGGGGCTCGACCTGCTTGACGACGTTCTGCGGCTCGAAGTCCTCGAGCGCGTTGAAGTTGAGTTCGACCGGCAGCTGGGTGCCATCCTTGGACAGAGTGTTGTCGACCCGGTAGGCAAGCCGAGGCTTGAAGCCCTTGAGCACGCTGTCGAAGTTGTCACGATCGATGGCAACGAACTTGCGGTCCTTGAGTTTCGGCGGCGGGCTCAGTGGGTTGCCGGTGTAGTCACCGATGACACCCGCAACAAAGGGAAGCTCCTTCTGTTCCTGGCTGTCACCGATCTCCACGTCATAGGTGATGTGTACGCGCGGGGCACGAATACGGCCCAGCTTGTGTTGTGTACTGTCCTTTTCCGCCATGGCGTCGACTTCCTCGAATGTGCGTTTGATAAACTGATGTCGGGCTCAGATCGCTGCTACCGCCTTCAACAGGCGCTCCTTGATGCCGTCTTCTATCGCTTCGATATCACCCAGCTCGACCAGCTCCTCGAAGGAGTTGTTGCCGGCGACTTCGGTACTTCGCAGAATCATGCTGTGAGCGGGCAGATGAGACGCTACCGGCGCACCTATCACGCAAAACGGCATATCGCCGAAATCTGACAGCCGTTCAAAGCTGACGGGAAAGCGAAGCCCGAGCAGCAGTCGTCCCAGTCCGGGCTCACGGTTAAGGCAGAAAAACAGCATCAGGTAGTGCGCCACGAACCTGAAAAGCTCCGCCGTGCTGCGATTGGGGTCCTTGATGATCTGGCGAAATCGCTGCAGCTCGAACCCTCTGTATCCCACCACCCACTTGACCGGACTGGTCACTCTCACCGGCCTGGCACGGCCTTCCAGAGTCACGTCGTATTCGTACGGATAGAGCTGTGGCGTCGAGCTCAGAATATCCAGCGGGACTTCCAGCTCCTGGATCAGGCGAAACGGCTGTGCCCCCGCCGTCGCCTCGAACAGCGCCTTGAAGTCCTTGAACGCATGCTGCGCATCGCGACCATTGCCTTTTGGCGCTCCCAACAGATATTCGCCGAAGATGCGCTGCGGCCGAATCAATAGCGCCAGGGTCGCCAGGTAGTCCGTTGCCTGCTCCTGGAGCAGGTCGCCGACGACGCGGGTCTGCTTTCTCAGCCTGATAAACCCGTCGAGATCAAAAGATGGATCCGCCACCTGGCTTCCTCCGCTTGAAAGACTCACCCATCCTGGCTCGTCTGAAAGTCTGCATAGGTTCCAACGCCGAGAGGCCGTTGCCCTTGACCGAAAAAGGCCAGGACGGATCGACAGAACGTCCAGCTCGTAGCGAGGCCAATAGCTACAACAGTGGCTCTGCCTGACGCAGGACGAAGCCGACCAGCTCATCGCCATCGCGGGCAGAATCCGGTGGCACCCAGAGCAGACGATCGCCCTCTTCGCTCAGCTGAAGCGTGATCTCTTGCGGGCGGGCTTCGAGGCAGTAGTAGGTGGCATCATCCCGGTGCTCCTGACGCCAGTCGCCCCACAGCGTCGAAGACACATTGCCCTCCGCCGCATCGACTCGGGTCCGGTGCATGAAGAAGCCATCAGGCTGCCCGCTCTCTGCGTCCCTCTTGAGCGTGATATCCGCCCGTACCAGGCGACATCCCGTGCAGGGAAGCTCACCGACAAAGCGCTCGGTGACGACCACCTCCTGCTGACTGGACTCCATCACGTCAGACGACGAACACCCACTGATCAAGGCAATCAGAAGCACGGACACTACCGCCCCGAAAAGGCGATAACGTGAGACAATGCAAGGTCGGACACCTACCGGCAGATTCACGACATTGCATAGAACTGCTGTTTTTTCTTCTTGCATAACGATGTACGGCCTCCCTGCGAGGAGCCTTCAACCCACTTAAACGTACTTGTCCCGAAAATTCCGCCTCGGTCCTTGGCATATCAACACACGAAAATTTGAGCAAAGCTGACATCCATCATGGTTTGACTGCCAGCCACCAATACAATGATGAAACAGCAAAGTGGTTTAACACCAAGCTTCACCAATAATCACATTAGCGCTTATGTAAGTATTATGTCGCCAATGTCAGGAATCCTACCATCTCTCCAATGATGCGGCGCACCAAATAAAACCTTTTTGGTGTACGCATACGACCAATAATTTGTAAGAAATATCCTATCAACAAGTACTTATGTTTGAAAAATAAGGGGATAAAACCAACATCCGCAGTAAATCAAATACTGCAAAAACTCGAACAAATTTATTTTTTTCAATAGCTTAAACAAATCACCAAAGTTCAGCCTTAAAGTCACCTTATGCAAAAACCCATTTGTTTGCAGGACCGGCCATAGTTAGACGGCAAAATCCTACAAAAAACACCACAACAAACTCTGTGCCAATATCGCCAGAAATTCACATGGCAAAATTTGGTCACTTATCCACCGGAGCTTGCCGAATAAACGCGCACACCCATCCACCACGGAAGGGAAATGAACCGGGAAGACACCAACGTCAGGTATTACAGGTCAGGCAAGACCCGTGCGGGGAGACCAGAGCAGGAAGGCCGCAGTACTGCAGACATACCGGTAACAACAATGCCCGACCAGAAGGCCGGGCATTGCGTCAAGGACACCGAAGGAGGGATGACTACTTGAAGTTCTTGCGCACCATGTTCTGGATCTCGCCAACGATACCGCTGCGAAAGCTCAGGACGCAGAGCACAAAGATGGACCCCAGGATGACGCTGACCCAGTTGCCCAGCGGCGACTGCGCCAACTGAGTCTGCAGGCTGACCACCAGGCCAGCGCCGACCAGCGGGCCGAACAGGGTGCCGACACCACCGACCAGGGTCATCAGGATGACCTCGCCGGACATGTGCCAGTGGGCATCGGTGAGCGAGGCAAGCTGGAACACCACCGTCTTGGTCGCGCCGGCAAGGCCAGCAAGTCCCGCCGAGATGACGAACGCCACCAGCTTGTAGGCGTCGACGTTGTAGCCCAGTGACACCGCCCGTGGCTCGTTCTCGCGGATGGCCTTGAGCACCTGACCGAAGGGCGAGTGCACGGTGCGCTGGATGATGGCGAAGCCGATCACGAAGATCGCCAGCACCACGTAGTACATCGCCAGGTTGTCGGACAGGTCGATCAGCCCCAGCAGCTTGCCCCGCGGCACACCGTGCAGGCCATCCTCGCCCCCGGTGAAGGGCGCCTGGATGTAGAAGAAGAACATCATCTGGGCCAGCGCCAGGGTCACCATGGCGAAGTAGATGCCCTGACGGCGGATCGCCAGCGCCCCGAACAGGGTGCCGAGGATCACCGCCGCCAGGGTGCCGACGACGATCCCGAGTTCCGGCGTCAGGCCCGGATAGCTCGACAGCAGAAAGCCGGTGACGTAGCCCCCGGTGGCAAGAAAGGCGGCATGGCCGAAGGACAGCAGTCCGGCGAAGCCCAGCAGCAGGTTGAAGGCACAGGCGAACAGCGCGAAGCACAGCACCTTCATCAGGAACACCGGGTAGGCAAACAGCGGCGCGACCAGGGCGATGGCCAGCAACACGATCATCAGCATGCCCTGGCGTCGGCGCGCGGCGCGGGCCCGGGTCTGAGTCGGCGTCGGCGAAGTAGTGGTTGTGGACATCTCAGGCCTCCTTTCCAAACAGCCCGGCGGGCCTCAGCATCAGCACCATGATCATCACCAGGAAGATCACGGTGTTGGCTGCCTCCGGGTAGTACACCTTGGTCAGCCCCTCGATCAGCCCCATGGCAAGACCGGTCAGGATGGCACCGAGGATCGAGCCCATGCCGCCGATCACCACCACCGCGAAGACCACGATCAACAGACTCGAGCCCATGGTCGGTGACACCGGGTACAAGGGCGCGGCGAGTACCCCGGCGAAGGCCGCCAGGGCCACCCCGAAGCCGTAGGTCAGGGTGACCAGCAGCGGCACGTTGACGCCGAAGGCCTGCATCAAGGCGGGGTTCTCGGTGCCCGCCCGCAGGTAGGCGCCAAGCCGGGTTCGCTCGATGATGAACCAGGTGCCCAGGCATACCACCAGGGCCGCCACCAGCACCCAGCCGCGATAGGTCGGCAGGAACATGAAGGGCAGCTTGATGCCGCCGCTCAACGCCTCGGGAATCGGGTAGCTGGCCCCGGACACGCCGAACAGGTTGATCAGGCTACCCTCGAAGATCAGCGCCAGGCCGAAGGTCAGCAGCAGCCCATAGAGGTGATCCAGGTGGGCGATGCGCCGCAGCACCAGACGCTCGAGCAGAGCACCGAAGGCGCCGACCACCAGCGGCACCAGCAACAGCGCCAGCCAGTAGTTGATGCCCAGGTACTGAGCCCCGAGCAGTGCAGCAAAGGCACCCAGCATGTACTGGGCGCCGTGGGCGAAATTGACGATCTTCAGCAGACCGAAGATGACCGCCAGCCCCAGGCTGAGCAGCGCATAGAAGGCGCCGTTGATCAGCCCCAGCATCAGCTGGCCCATGAACACCGCCAGCGGTACGCCGAATATCATGGTCATGATGATTTCCCTTGAGCATCAGGCCGGGGCACCACCCTGGTGACCCCGGCGTAGATCGAGCGCGGGCGGCTCAGTTGACGAGCTTGCAGGAACTCTCGGACAGCGGACGGTAGGCCTCTTCGGCCGGGATCGTGGCCTGGATCTCGTAAAGGTCCCACTCGCCCTCGGAGTCGGCGGGAGCCTTCACCTCGGCCAGGTACATGTCATGCACCATGCGACCATCCTCGCGAATCTGGCCATTGCGAGCGAAGAAGTCGTTGATCGGCGCCTCGCCCAGCTTGGCCCTGACGGTGGCAGGATCGTCGGTGCCGGCGTCTTCCAGCGCCTTCAGGTACTGGGTGGTGCTGGAGTAGATGCCGGCCTGAACCATGGTCGGCATCTTGCCCACCCGCTCGAAGTAGCGCTCGGCCCACTCGCGGGACTCGTCATCCATGTCCCAGTACCAGCCGGTGGTCAACAACAGGCCCTGAGTCGTCTCCAGGCCCATGGCATGGACGTCGTTGAGGAAGATCAGCAGGCCGGCCAGCTGCTGGCCACTCTGGGTCAGGCCAAACTGGCTGGCCGTCTTGATCGCGTTGACGGTGTCGGAGCCGGCGTTGGCCAGACCGACGATCTTGGCGCCGGAGCCCTGGGCCTGAAGGATGTAGGAGGAGAAGTCGCTGGTCGGGAACGGATGGCGAACGCGATCGATGATCGTGCCACCGTTGTCGGTGACCACCTTTTCCACGTCGCTCTCGAGGGCATGACCGAAGGCGTAGTCGGCGGTGAGCATGAACCAGCTGTCGCCGCCCTGCTCGACCACCGCCTTGGCGGTACCGTTGGCCAGCGGATAGGTGTCATAGACGTAGTGAATATGGTTCGGGGTGCAGTGTTCGTTGGTGATGCTCGAGGCCGCCGAGCCGGAAATGATGGCCAGACCACCGGCCTCCTCCAGCACCTTGGTCACGGCGATGGACACCGAGGAGGCGACCATGCCGGCCACCAGGTCGACGTTCTGCTGGTCGACCCAGCCGCGCACGGTGTTGGCGCCCACGTCGGCGCTGTTGCGATCGTCGGCGCTGAACACCTCGATGGGGGCACCGGCGACTTCGCCGCCGAAGTCCTCTACCGCCATCTTCAGCGCTTCGAGGCCGCCGGGGCCGGCCAGGTCACGGTAGGTGCCGGACATGTCGGCCAGATAGCCGATACGCACCTCGCCATCGCTGATGGCGTCCTGCGCCATGGCCGACGATGCCAGGCCCAGGCCGGTGGCGGCGGCGACCGCCAGGGCCAGGTGGCGGCGGGCAAGACGGGGGGAGGAAGCGTGTACCTTGGTCATGGGAGGCTCCTGGGGCCAGCGGCCCTTGTTGTTGTTGAATAGGTTATTGTTTAGCAAGTGGTTGTTGAACGGCTACTGCCGGACATCTTGTGGTCGATGCAAAGCTTATCTAAGGGCTGGAAGACAGCGGCCATGGACACTAGACCCCGAGCAGGCTGTTGAGGTGCTCACGACGAGCGTCCAGATCACGCGCCTCGATGGTCTCGATGATGCGACCGTGTTCCATCACGAAGTGGCGATCGGCCAGGGGCGCGGCGAAGCGGAAGTTCTGCTCCACCAGCACGATGGTCATGCCCCGAGACTTGAGGGTAATCAGCACCTCGGCGAGCTTCTGGTTGATGACCGGTGCCAGCCCCTCGGTGATCTCGTCGAGCAGCAGGATCTCGGCCCCGGTACGCAGGATGCGGGCCATCGCCAGCATTTGCTGCTCGCCGCCGGACAGCCGCGTCCCCTGACTGCGACGCCGCTCGTAGAGGTTGGGGAACATGGCGTAGATGTCATCCAGGCTCATTCCGCCCGAGCGCACGGTGGGCGGCAGCAGCAGGTTCTCCTCGACGTCGAGACTGGCGAAGATGCCACGCTCCTCGGGGCAGTAGCCGACCCCCAGACGCGGGATGTGATGAGGCTTCATGGCCAGGGTCTCCTGGCCGTTGATCTTGATCGAGCCACTGCGCGAACCGACCATGTTCATGATGGTCTTCAGGGTGGTGCTGCGTCCGGCACCGTTGCGCCCCAGCAGGGTCACCAGCTCTCCCCGCTTCACGCGCAGCTCCACGCCATGCAGGATATGCGACTCGCCGTAGAAGGCGTTGACGTCCGCTAGACTGAGCGCCTCGTCGCCATGGGCGCCGACCGCCGGTGAAGCAGTTGGCCTGTCGAGAGTCTGGTTCATGCGCTGGCCTCCTCACCGACGCTGGCTTCACTGCCCATGTAGGCTTCACGCACCGCCGGATCGGCCGAGACGCTGGCATAGTCGCCTTCGGCCAGTACCGAGCCCCGGGCCAGCACGGTGATGCGATCACAAAGACGACTGACGACGCTCAGATTGTGCTCGACCATCAACACGGTACGCCCGGCAGAAACCCGCCGAATCAGCTCGACGATACGGTCGACGTCCTCGGCTCCCATGCCCTGGGTGGGCTCGTCGAGCAGCATCACGGTGGGCTCCAGCGCCAGGGTGGTGGCCACCTCCAGCGCACGCTTGCGTCCGTAGGGCAACTCCACGGTGAGGACATCGGCGACGTCGGCCAGTCCCACCTGCTCGAGCAGTTCCATGGCACGCTGGTTGAGTGGCTCCAGCGAGCGCTCTGACTTCCAGAAATGGAAGGAGGTGCCGAGATTGCGCTGCAGGGCCACACGCACGTTCTCGAGCGCGGTCATGTGGGCGAACACGGCGGATATCTGGAACGAACGCACCAGCCCCAGCCGCGCGATCTCGTTGGCCCGCATGCGGGTGATCGGCTTGCCGCGATAGAGGATCTCGCCGCGGGTCGGCGGAAGAAACTTGGTGAGCAGATTGAAGACCGTGGTCTTGCCGGCGCCGTTGGGGCCAATCAGGGCGTGGATATGCCCTTCCGTGATCTTGAGATCCACGCCGTCCACGGCGGTGAAGCCACGAAACGACTTGGTCAGGCCACGGGTCTCTAGCACGTACTGCTGGGTCATGTGGCGTCCTCTGCGGGACCGGGGTCCCTGGCTTGAGGTTGTTATGGTTGTTCGATGCCGCGATGGCGACGCTCTACTTTACGTTTACGTAAGCTAGAAGAGTCAAAGGCCCGACGCAATTGGCCAAGCGTTGAACAAGACCAAAGATGTATTCTCCGCATTTCAATAGGTTGCTTACGACAAACCGGCAACACCTTGGCCCCGCGAGGTTTTCCCCCTGAAAAGCACAAGGCCCCCGTCGCGCTGGCGCGACGGGGGCCTGAAAGAAGAGGCTCCAATGGTTCGGTCCTCGTCGAGCGACTGGTCAACCACCACGACCAGCGCCCGCGTCCTGCTCAGCACTCGATGGCGTTGACGGCGAGTCCCCCCTTGGAGGTTTCCTTGTACTTCTCCTGCATGTCGGCGCCGGTGTCGCGCATGGTGCGGATGGCCTTGTCCAGCGAGATGAAGTGCTCACCATCACCGCGACAGGCCATCAGGGCGGCGTTGATGGCCTTGACCGAGGCAATCGCATTGCGCTCGATGCAGGGCACCTGGACCAGGCCTCCGACCGGATCGCAGGTCAGCCCCAGGTTGTGTTCGAGGCCAATCTCGGCGGCGTTCTCGACCTGGGGAACGCTGGCCCCCATGACTTCGGCGAGTCCGGCCGCGGCCATGGCGCAGGCCGATCCCACCTCACCCTGACAGCCCACCTCGGCGCCGGAGATGGAGGCATTCTTCTTGCACAGGATGCCGACGGCGCCGGCGGTCAGCAGGAAGTTGACCACGTCCTTCTCACAGGCACCGGGCTGAAACTTCATGTAGTAGTGCAGCACGGCGGGAATGATCCCCGCGGCGCCATTGGTGGGCGCGGTGACCATGCGCCCACCGGCGGCATTTTCCTCGTTGACCGCCAGGGCGTAGACGTTGACCCAGTCCATCGCCGAAAACGTCGTGGCGATCAGCCCCGCGTCATCGCCCATCGCCTCGAGACGGCGATACAGTGACGCGGCGCGACGCTTGACGTTGAGCCCGCCAGGCAACACCCCTTCCCCCTCGACACCACGGTTGACGCAGGCCTGCATGGCTTGCCAGATATCCCACAGACCGGAGCGCACCTCGGCTTCGCTGCGCCAGGCCTTCTCGTTTTCCAGCATCAGCTCGCTGATGCTCATGCCATGCAGACGACACAGCGCCATCAGTTCCGCGCCGCTGTTGAAGTCGTAAGGCAAGGGGGTGGTGTCGGAATCCAGCGCTCCGTCCCCGGCCTGGGCCTCGTCGATGACGAAGCCACCTCCGACCGAGTAGTAGGTCTCGCGCTTGACCTCCTCGCTGTGCCCCTTGGCCACCAGCGTCATGGCGTTGGGGTGATAGGGCAGGCTCTCCTCGTGCCATTGCAGGTCTCTGGCCCACAGGAAAGGCACCGCCACCTGACCACCGAGCAACAGGGTCTGGCTCTCGAGCAGCTCTTCGATGCAGGGGCCAACAACGGCCGGATCGATGCGGTCTGGACGCTCACCCATCAGTCCCATCACGCAGGCGCGATCGGTGGCGTGGCCCTTGCCGGTGGCCGACAGCGAACCGTAGAGGTGAATCTCGATCCCCGCGACGCGCTCCAGCAGGTCCTGCGACCGCAGCGCCTCGACGAAGTCGTAGGCGGCCTTCATCGGCCCCACGGTGTGGGAGCTGGACGGCCCGATCCCGATCTTGAACAGGTCGAATACGCTGATAGCCATGGCGCTGCCTCTTGTACGAATGACGCGAAGTGTGGGGCATGAGGGGCGGAGGTCCGAGACCTGCGAGGTCAATTTCGCTAAAGCGAGGGCTGTCGTTCCTCCGGGATATCGTTATGCTGGCTGCCATCGCTTCGATGGACAAGGCAGAATATCTTGCCTTCACTATAGCTCAGCTAAACCATACCTAAACCACCGCCATACCACGGCCAGACCATGACCTCTTGTCGGAACACATCGCAATGAGTCGACTGCTCAACGCCCAGACCCACGCCTGGCTGAAGGGGTTCGCCGTCAGCGCCCGCCACCTGTCCTTCACCCGAGCGGCGGAGGAACTGCACGTCACCACCGGCGCCGTCAGCCAGCAGATCAAGCAACTGGAGGACCGGCTGGGCTTCAAGCTGTTCCGACGCCTGCCCCGTCGCCTGGAACTGACCGAAGAAGGCAAGCGCCTGGCCGCCGTGGTGGACGACGCCTACCAGGCGGTGGGACTCGAGGTGAGTCGCCTGCGCAGCGGGGTAATGAGCGGGGTCATCCGCCTGCGCTCGGTGCCCTCCTTCCTCAACAAGTGGCTGATGCCCCGCCTGCCGCGTCTGCAGGCCAGGTTTCCCGATATCGAACTGCATATCACCGCCGAGGACAGCAACATCTCGTTGCGTGACGGCGACTTTGACCTCGCGCTCGACCTCAACGACGGCCACTATCCGGGACTTGCCATCACCCCGCTGATGCAGGAACGCATCTTCCCGGTCTGTTCACCCGGCCTGCTGAAGGGCCGCCCACCACTCAGACGTCCCGAAGACCTGGCCTGGTACCCGCTGCTGCATGACATCACCGCCTGGCGCGGCAGCCAGGAGTATGGCGAGTGGCGCCACTACCTGTCCGCCATCGGCGCCCCTTCGATCAATCTGGAGCGTGGCTACACCTTCAACCGCAATCACCTCACCATGGAGGCCGCCATCGCCGGCATGGGCGTGGCGATCGCCCGGGAAACACTGATCACCAGCGAGTTGAAGAGCGGCGCCCTGATCGCCCCCTTCCGTGCCCGCGTCGACAGTGGCAAGCAGTACGGCATCGTCCACGCGGCAGGCGCCACCGACGATCGCCGGGTCAAGGCCGTGCACGACTGGCTGGTGGAGGAGGCCAGCCGCAGCACAAACCACTAACCCCCGTGCCTGGACGAGCGGCCCAGGCCAGGTCATCGGGCACCTGTCTTGCGCCTTGCCTATGCTGTATAAGCATATGGCGAAGACTGGCGAAGAATCCTTCGGGATTCCCAGACACTCCCCCGGCTCGACGGGTATAATCACTTCCAGATACACCCCTTTTCTGGAGATTGAGAGGGATGCTCAATACCCCCCCTTCCATCACGCCTACCATCAGCTTTCGCGCGACCTGCGCCAGAGCCTTGCTCTATATCCTGATCATCGGCGCGATGATGCAGGGCGTGCTGTGGGAGACCGGCCTGCCCGAAAAGATTCGCTTCAGCGAAGTCGGTTTTACCGAGAGCATGCAGACGCTGTGGCTGCTGATCAGCTGCCTGTTGCTGATCTACGCCCGCCAGGTGCTGGACGGTCTGCCACGGGTGACGCTATTGATGTTCGGCCTGCTCGGCGCCGCCCTGATTCGCGAGCAGGACGCCTTTCTCGACGCCTACGTCTTCGACGGCGCCTGGCAGACCCTGGTGACCCTGCTGCTGCTGCCCATTCTCTATTGCGTGCTTCGCCAGCGTCACGCCTTCGTACGCGAGTTCGAGGAGTTCGTCGAAAGCTTCGCCTTCGGCCTGTTTGCAGCAGGCTTCCTCTGCACCTTTGCCTTCTCGCGGCTCTACGGCCGCAGCGAGATGTGGGAGGCCCTGCTCGCCGAACGCTACGTCAGGGTATTCAAGGACGCCGCCGAAGAGGTCACGGAACTGTTCGGCTATACCCTGCTGATGTTCGCCATGGTCGAACTGGTGCTGTGGATCCGCCGGCGCCAGGCCAGAAGCCAATAGCTCGTGACCACCACAGCGTCGTGACACGACAACGCCCGCGGCCATCACCGCGGGCGTTGTCGTTTTCAGCCTTCGCTCGCCGGAAACGCTCGCGTGCGGCAGCGCTTCACCCTGATTCGATGACATGAAAAAACACCCGTGGCTTTCGCCACGGGCGTCCTGTGCTCACCCTACTGCTTCGCTGTCGACGCAAGCCCTGCTCGGTCGAGACAGGCGTTACTCGTCGAGGAAGGAGCGCAGCGGTTCGGAGCGGGTCGGATGGCGCAACTTGCGCAGCGCCTTGGCCTCGATCTGACGGATACGCTCGCGGGTCACGTCAAACTGCTTGCCGACCTCCTCGAGGGTGTGGTCGGTGTTCATGTCGATACCGAAGCGCATCCGCAGCACCTTGGCTTCGCGGGCGGTCAGGCCACCGAGCACGTTGCGCGTGGCTTCGACGAGGCCCTCGCCGGTGGCCGAGTCGATCGGCAGCACCATGGTGGAGTCTTCGATGAAGTCACCCAGGTGCGAATCGTCGTCGTCACCGATCGGCGTCTCCATGGAGATCGGCTCCTTGGCGATCTTGAGCACCTTGCGCACCTTGTCTTCCGGCATCTCGAGACGTTCGCCCAGTTCTTCAGGCGTCGGCTCGCGCCCCATCTCCTGCAGCATCTGCCGCGAAACGCGGTTGAGCTTGTTGATGGTCTCGATCATGTGCACCGGAATACGGATGGTGCGCGCCTGGTCGGCGATGGAACGCGTGATCGCCTGACGAATCCACCAGGTGGCGTAGGTCGAGAACTTGTAGCCGCGACGATATTCGAACTTGTCCACCGCCTTCATCAGGCCGATGTTGCCTTCCTGGATCAGGTCGAGGAACTGCAGGCCGCGATTGGTGTACTTCTTGGCGATGGAGATGACCAGACGCAGGTTGGCCTCGACCATCTCCTTCTTGGCACGGCGAGCCTTGGCCTCACCGATGGACAGGCGACGATTGACCTCCTTCACCTCGCTCACCGGCAGCTGGATCATCTCCTCCTCGAAGGCGATCTTGCGCTGGGCACGCTGAACGTCAGCCTTGAGCGGAGCGAGACGATCGGCGTAGCGGGCGTTGTCGGCCATGAAGTCGTCGAGCCAGCCGAGCCGGGACTCGTTGCTCGGGAAGGCCTTGATAAAGGCCTTGCGCGGCACCTTGGCCTGCTTCACCAGGAGCTGCATCACCGTCTTTTCCTGGGCACGCACCTGCTCGACGCTGATGCGGACCTGTCCGACCAGACGTTCGAAGTGCTTGGGCACCAGCTTGATCGGAGAGAACAGCTCGGCCAGACGTGCCAGCTCTTCCTGAGCCTCACGGGACTGACGACCGTGGGTCTCGATGGCGGCGTTGGCGGCCTGACTCTGCTCGCGAATCTGCCCGAAACGCGCACGGGCCTCTTCCGGATCCGGGCCACCACCGGAGTCGTCCTCTTCTTCCTCGCCGTCTTCGTCGTCGTCGCTGGCAGCCTGCTCGTCCACCTCGGGCACTTCGGCCTCGGCCACGCCGGGGATGCCTTCGTCGGGGTCGATGAAGCCGGAAAACAGGTCAGAGAGACGTCCCGGCGCTTCCTCGTCCTGGGTGGCATCGTAGGCATCGAGGATCGACTCGACGGCACCCGGCACATAGGCCAGCGCCGACATGACTTCACGGGTGCCTTCTTCGATGCGCTTGGCGATCTCGATCTCGCCTTCACGAGTCAACAGCTCGACGGTGCCCATCTCGCGCATGTACATGCGCACCGGGTCCGTGGTGCGACCGACATCGCTTTCCACCGCGGCCAGGGCCGCCACTGCCTCTTCAGCCGCGGATTCATCGGTTGAGTGATCCGACATCATCAGGGTATCTTCGTCGGGAGCTTCCTCGACGACGTTAATACCCATGTCATTGATCATGCCGATGATATCTTCCACCTGGTCGGGGTCGGCGATATCTTCGGGAAGGTGGTCGTTGACCTCGGCATAGGTCAGGAAGCCCTGTTCCTTGCCGCGCGCGATCAACTCCTTCAGACGTGACTGCTGCTGCGCATTTCCAGCCATAGAAACCCTATCTCGACGAAGAAGAATGAAGCACCTGAAGCGCTAAGGTGGAGAAACTCGGTAAGCCGGACAGTATAGCGGTTTTGGGGCCACTTCTGCCAGTCTGGAGTGTTTGCGCGATGTCTCAGGTGTGTTAGTTTATCTGGTTGCGCCACTTGTCAGCGCCGTATCCCTTAGATGGTGATGGTAGGACAAAATTCAACCCTACCCGCATCCATACCTCATATTTGTCGTCGATCGCTCACAGGTTCTTACCATTGGTGGTAGCCGAACCTGCCGTCGTGACAGCGCTCGCGCCCTGCCGCAAGCGACCTAGCGCCCCGCCGCCAGCAACTCCATCAAGCGCCCGCGTTCTTCACTCGACAACCGCTCGCCGGACTGTTGCCGCCTCAGCAAGGCGTCGATCTCTTCCTGCCGGGACGGGGTCTGACTGGCTCTCTGAAAATAGCTCACCAGACCATCGAGCTCCGCCGCCCTGGCTGCCACCGGGATCAACAACTCCCGTCGCGCCAGCGCCGCCAGCCGCTCACCGTCCTCGCTACCGTGGAAGTGCATCAGCAGCACCTGAGCGCTTGAATAGCCGCCAGCACGAAGCAAGGTAATGACCTCCCGGCACAACCGGGCGTCCTCATCCTGCCCCCCGCACCAGTCCAGCGATTCGGGCAAGCGCTCCACCAGCCTGGGCTCGTGAACCAGCAATTGCAGGGTTCGCGCCATCAGGCCAAGGGCGCCCCCGGAACGGCGCGGCCGTGGAGCCGGCTCGCCGTCCTCGACAACGGGTTCGAAAAACTCATCGACCGGCGCGACGTCGTTGTCCTCGGGCGCCGGCGCCAGCAGCGCCTCGAAGCGCGACTGCTCGACCCCGGTGCGACGTGAGAGCTCGGTCAGCATCAGCGACTTGAGTACCCCCTGGGGCAGCTTCTCGATCGCTGCCAGCACCTGACTGGCGTAGCGCTCTCGCGATTCAAGCTGGGCCAGATCGCGCCCCTGGGCGGCGTGCTCGAACAGAAACTCCGACAGAGGGCTTGCGCACGTCACCCGATCCTCGAAGGCCTCGGTTCCCTCCTTGCGCACCAGGGAGTCGGGATCCTCTCCCTCCGGCAGGAACAGGAAGCGTGCCTGGCGACCATCGATCATCTCCGGCAGCACCGTTTCCAGCGCCCGCGCTGCCGCCTGACGTCCCGCCTTGTCGCCGTCGAAGCAGAACACTACTTCGCTGACCAGACGGAACAGCCGACGCAGGTGATCGGCGGTGGTGGCGGTGCCAAGCGTCGCCACCGCGTTGCGAATGCCGAACTGGGCCAGCGCCACCACGTCCATGTAGCCCTCGACGATCAGCAGGCGTTCCAGGCGATGATTGGCCTGACGTGCCTCATAGAGGCCGTAGAGCTCGCGCCCCTTGTGGAACACCGGCGTCTCGGGCGAGTTCAGGTACTTGGGCTTGGCGTCGCCCATCACTCGGCCGCCGAAGCCAAGCGTCCTGCCACGAATATCGCGGATCGGAAAGACGACCCGGTCGCGGAAGCGGTCGTAGCTGCGGCCACTGTCCTCGTGATGCACCAGCAGGCCGTACTCGATCTGCACCGACTCATCGACGCCCTGGCTGCCCAGGTGTCGCTTCAGCGCCTCCCACTGGGCCGGCGCGTAACCGATGCCGAAGGTCTCGCGCACCTCATCGGACAGCCCTCGGCCCTCGAGGTATTCGCGCGCCGCCTTGCCTTCCGGCATCTTGAGCCGCTCGCGAAAATAGCTGGCCGACATTTCCAGCAGGTTGACGCCTTCCTTGCGCTTCTTCTCGCGGGCCTGGGCGCGAGGGTCGTCCGCCCCTTCCCTCGGCACTTCCATTCCCATCCGCGAGGCCAGCTGCTCCACCGCTTCGGGAAACCGCAGCTTGTCGTACTCCATCAGAAAGCGCAGGGCGTTGCCGTGGGCGCCGCAGCCGAAGCAGTGATAGAACTGCTTGTCCGCACTGACCGTGAAAGACGGGCTCTTTTCCTGGTGGAAGGGGCACAGACCGGAATGGTTGCGCCCGGCCTTTTTCAGCTTGACGCGCTCTCCCACCACTTCGACCACGTCGACGCGGGCAAGGAGATCATCGATGAAACGCTGGGGAATCTGACCGGCCATATTCTGCTCGACAGGAGCTCTCTCGACTGAAGCGCGCTAGTCTAGACTGAAACGCGCTAGACAATGCACTAGCAGGAGCAAGAGAAGCGAAGCGGGAGTCGGCGACAAACGTCAGAAAAACAAGCGGCCACCTCAATGGCGGCCGCTTGGCGTCCTCCTGAACCGAGGGCGGCGGACCGCGCTCGACTCAAGTACGGATCAATAGAGCCGTTCGAAACGCTTGCGCTCGCGCTGGAGCTTCTTGGCGTGACGCTTGACAGCGGCAGCAGCCTTGCGCTTGCGCTCGGCAGTCGGCTTCTCGTACTGCTCACGACGACGAACCTCGGACAGAACGCCGGCTTTTTCACAGGAACGCTTGAAGCGACGCAGAGCGACGTCAAACGGCTCGTTATCACGTACTTTGACAGAAGGCATTAAGCACTCACCTACCTTGGGTAACTTGAGTTCGGTTTGTACGCACACCTTCAAGGCCAATACCCCGCACCACTCCTTGTCCGGCCAACCCTTGAGCTGACAACAGCTCAGCGCAGGAACCCTGCGGGCATGACCTGAAACGGAACAGAGACGGGGGAAGCGAGCCCTGGATGCACGACCCAGTCTTGCAGCGGACAGTATTTTAGTGACCATCCCGCTTTCTTGCAAATGCTTTCGTCTCGCTCACCCTTCAATCTGTACCCGCCGCCAGCGCTGCTTGCCTGCCACAAGGCGCGCCGCGGCCGCCGAAAGGGAGCCCGTCGCTTATGCAGCGGAAGCCAAATCGGCGTAGAATACTCCCCCCTTTCACCGTTTCCCGAGCCCGATCCATGCGCGTACTAGGCATCGAAACCTCCTGCGACGAGACCGGCGTCGCCATTTACGACACCGACCGCGGCTTGCTGGCCGATGCGTTGCATAGCCAGGTGGCGATGCACGCGGACTACGGCGGTGTGGTGCCGGAACTCGCCTCTCGCGACCATACCCGGCGCCTGCTGCCGTTGATCGACCAGGTGCTCTCTGGAGCACAGCTCGAACGCACCCAGCTGGACGCCATCGCCTACACGGCAGGCCCCGGGCTGGTCGGCGCGCTGATGGTCGGCGCCAGCACCGCCCACGGCATGGCCCGCGCACTCGGCATTCCGGTGCTCGGCGTTCACCATATGGAAGGACACCTGCTCGCTCCCATGCTCGAGGACGAGCCTCCGGCCTTTCCCTTCGTGGCATTGCTGGTCTCGGGCGGCCACACCCAGCTGGTCCAGGTTGACGGCATCGGGTGCTATCAACTGCTGGGCGAATCGGTGGACGATGCCGCCGGTGAAGCCTTCGACAAGGCTGCCAAGATGCTGGACCTCGATTACCCCGGCGGCCCGCGGGTAGCTGCCCTGGCCGAGGGCGGCGACCCGGGCCGCTTCCGCTTCCCCCGGCCGATGACCGATCGCCCGGGTCTCGACTTCAGCTTTTCGGGGCTCAAGACCCACACCCTGACCGCCATTCGTCAGTTAGAACAGGCTGGCCAGCTCGACGACCAGGCCCGCGCCGACGTCGCCAGAGCCTTCGAGGAGGCCGTCGCCGACACCCTGGCGATCAAGTGCCGTCGGGCCCTCAAGCAGACCGGGCTCACCCGCCTGGTGGTGGCCGGCGGTGTCAGTGCCAATGTGCGCCTGCGCGCCAAGCTGGAAGAAGCGACGCGAAAACAGGGGGCTCGCGCCTACTACCCTCGCGGCCGCTTCTGCACCGACAACGGCGCCATGATCGCTTATGCGGGAGCCCAGCGTTTGATCGCAGGAGAAAAGGATACCGTGGGTCAGATGAAGGCGGTGCCGCGCTGGCCGATGGATCAACTCAGCGCGCCGTAGTCGACTAGCAAGAAGAAAGGGCCATGATTGCGCTCTCTATACGCCCAGGAGCCCAGCCTGCCCCATCGAGCCGGTCGCTTTACAGGTGGGGCTCCTTGCCCTGGCGCAACCGGCCGATATTGATGGCGTGGCGGGCCACCACAAGACCGGCGAACACCAGCACTACCCAGACAAAGTCCGGCGCCAGCCACAGGCTCAGCAGCGGGGCCAGGGTGGCGCTGGTCAATGAGGCCACCGCCGCGGTGTGCGCCCACCAGGCAAGCAGCGCCCAGATCACGGCGCTGACCAGGGCTACCCCAGGGGTCAACAACAGCATCACGCCGAAGGCGCTGGCCACCGCCTTGCCACCACGGAAGCGATACCACGCCGGGTAGCAGTGGCCCAGCAGCACACCGAGCCCCACCAGGCCTAGCCCCCAGGGCGGCAGTTCGAGCCACAGGCCGAGCAGCAGCACCGGCCAGCTTTTCAGGGCGTCGATCGCCAGCGTCGCCAGCGCCAGCGGCACGCCGTGCTGGCGAAGCACATTGGAGAAGCCGGGATTGCAGGAGCCGCTGAGCCGCGGATCCGGGCGCCCGGCCCAGCGGCAGACGCTGATGGCGCCCAGCCAGGTGCCGCTCAGGTAGGCAAGAGCGGTCAAGGGCAGTATCACTTCCAACGATGAACCCATGGCGACTCCTGACCCGACGCAACCGGTGCTGGCGAAAGATGCCACACTCAAGGGCATTCCGTCGTAGTTTGCCAGTACGAGCACTCGCGAGTCACCCGCGGCCTGTTTCCCGGGGGGCGGCTCAAGTACAATCGGGCGCCTTGTCACACCTGCTTTTCCCGGTTCTTGCTTAGCGGCCGGGAGGACAATCACCGGGGATCACCGATGGATCAGGTACTGATCGAAGGCCTTGAACTGGATACCGTCATCGGCGTCTATGACTGGGAGCGCAGCATCACCCAGCGCCTGACGCTGGACCTGGTGCTGGCCACCGACATCCGCGCTGCAGCGCAAGACGATGACCTGAGCCAGACCCTCGACTATGACGCCATCAGCCGTCGCATCGGGGTCTTCGCCGAAGAACACAGCTTCGAGTTGGTGGAAACCTTCGCCGAGCGGCTGGCGGAACTATTGCAGGAGGAGTTCGGCGTGCCCTGGCTGAAGATGACCCTCCGCAAGCCCGGGGCGGTGGCCAACGCCCGCGCCGTAGGCGTCAGCATCGAGCGCGGTCAGCGCCCCGGGGGCCACTGATGGCGCTGGTAACCCTGAGTCTTGGCAGCAATATCGAGCGCGACCAGCATATTCGCGTCTGCCTGGACGCCCTGTCGGAGACCTTTGGCGAGCTTGCCATCTCGCGGGTCTACGAAAGCAAGCCGGTCGGCTTCGAAGACGGTCGCAACTTCTACAACCTGGTGGTCGCCCTCTACAGCGACTGGTCCGTTGGCGAACTGCAGGCCTGGTGCAAACGTCTCGAGGCCGCCAATGGTCGACGCAAGGACAGCCCCAAGTTCAGCCCTCGCACCCTCGACGTGGACATCCTCACCGTCGGCGAGCAGGTAGGCGACATCGACGGCGTCAGCCTGCCGCGAGGCGAAATCCTGCACCACGCCTTCGTGCTCTGGCCCATGGCCGAGCTGCTGCCGGAGCACCGCCACCCCCTCGACGGGCGCTGCTATCAGGAGATCTGGCAGGCCTTCGACGCGGACGACCAGCCGTTGTGGCCCATCGAGTTCCACTGGGGGGATCGGGCGCTGCCTTCACGCGCAGCACTCGAGGGGACTCTCGAGCAGTAGCCCCGCAAGCCCGCTAGCGCCAGGCGTCTTCCAGGACGGCAAGCCGCCTGTGTCGTAGCTCCTGACCCAGCGCCGCACCCTTGAAGCCCTCATCGAGCAGGTCTCTGGGCGAGAGCGCCAGCGCCGTACGATAGCCCAGCGCCAACCGTTCGGCGTCCCCGGGACGCCTAAGTGCCAGCACCGCCAGCAGCGGCGCCACCCGCTCACCGCGGCGCCAGGCGTCGATGCCATCGAGCCAGTCCATGGCGATCAACGGCGCCGAGCGATCACCGTCCTGAGCAAGCGACGACGCCAGCTGTCGGGTCGACGCTAACTGATGCCCTGCGTCACGATAGTCGTTGGGTAGCTTGAGGCGCTCCTCCAGGGCCTTGCGTGCGGGCGCACTCAGTGCCTCCACCAGTCGCCCCCAGCGCCAACAGGGCGAACCGGACAACGCCTCTGGCAATCTCGTCATCCGCACAAGCGCACGCTCCAGGGCATCACCGCCCGCCTCGTTCAGCGCCGGCATCAGCCGCTCAAGTGCACCGCAGGCGGCCAGGGCATCGAAGTAATGCCGCGGCTCGGGCTCGCCGAGCGCTTTCTCGGTCTCCACCCAGACCCGCTCGGCCACCAGATGGTCGAGCTCACCGCTGTCGGCCAGTTGGCGCATCAGCGCCTGGGTCGGTTCGGCGATGCGAAAGCCAAGACCTGCATAACGGGCCAGAAAGCGGGCGGTACGCAGCACCCTCAAGGGATCCTCGACGAAGGCCGGGCTGACGTGGCGCAGCAGTCGATCATCGAGGTCTCGACGGCCATCGAAGGGATCCACCAGCGCGCCGTCGAGTGACTCGGCCATGGCGTTGATGGTCAGATCGCGGCGGGCCAGGTCTTCCTCCAGGGTCACCTCGGGGCTGGCGTGCACCACAAAGCCGGTATAGCCGTGACCGGACTTTCGCTCGGTCCGCGCCAGGGCGTACTCTTCGTGGGTCTCGGGGTGCAGAAATACCGGAAAGTCGCGCCCCACCGGGCGAAAACCACGCTGGCGCATGGCCTCGGGGGTGGCACCGACCACCACCCAGTCGGTGTCCTTCACCGGCCAGCCAAGCAGCGCGTCGCGTACCGCGCCACCCACCCGATAGACCTCCAGCCCCGCACAAGGCTCGTCGCCCTGACGCTGCTCGCGTTCCTGGGTCATGACGCCGTCCGGCTCACCCGTTCGGGCAGGCGATGCTGCCACTCGGTAAAGCCACCATCGAGGCTGTAGACGCGCTCGAAGCCCTGGGCGCTGAGCCAGCTTGCCGCCTGCTGGCTGGAATGGCCGTGATAGCACACCACTACCAGGGGTCTATCCTTCGGCGTCTGTTCGACCAACGGCCCTACGCTGTGGTTGTCCAGATGGCGGCTGCCGGGAATGTGGCCCTGGGCGTAGCTGCCGGGATCGCGAATATCGACGAGACACAGCTCGCCTTGCTCATCGAGCCACTGGCTCAGGCGCTCGATATCCAGATGTTCGAAGGCGGCGGACGTCATATGGACTCCTTGATAAAGGGAAGGGTCGGGCACGGGGAAGCGGGTCTCGGCGAGTGGCCTGCGGCGTTACGCAAACTGCCGACTGGGCACGCTGATGCGCTCGCCGCTGTCCAGGTCCAGCGCGGTCAGACTGCCGCCCCAGACGCAGCCGGTATCCAGCGCCTCGGCGCGAACCCGACTGCCGATGGCCTCGCCGTTGAGCGCGGCCCAGTGGCCGAACAGCAGCCAGGGATCATCCTGGCGAGGGTACTGAAACCAGGGAGCGAAGCCATCCGGCGCACTGTCCAGGCCTTCCTTGGCGTCGAAATCCAGGCGCCCCTCGGCGTCGATGAAGCGCATACGGGTCAGGGTGTTGACGATGGCCCGCAGGCGGTCGACCCCTTCCTGGTGCGGCTTGAAGCGGCGCGGACGATTGCCGTACATGCGCGTGAGAAAATCGCCGGCACGCTCGCCGGTCAGCATCCACTCGACCTCACCGGCCAGCGACTCGGCCTGATCCAGCCCCCACTGGGGCGGCAGGCCGGCGTGGGTCATCAGGGTATTGCCATCGCGCACCAGCAGCGGCCTGGCCTGGAGCCAGTCGAGCAGGGTCTCGCGATCCTCGGCCTCTAGAATATCGTCGATGGTGTCCTTGCGCTTGGTCGCGGCGCCACCTCGCGCCACCGCCAGCAAATGCAGGTCGTGGTTGCCTAGCACCACCCTGGCCGCCTCCCCCAGCGCCATCACTTCGCGCAGGCAGGCCAGCGACCCCGGCCCGCGGTTGACCAGATCTCCGGCCAGCCACAACTGATCCCGACGTGGATCGAAGTCGAGCGCCTCGAGCAGGGCGATGAATTCCTCGTGACAGCCTTGAAGGTCACCGATAGCGTAGCGTTTCATAGGATCTCGGGGCTCTTGAAGGGCGTTCGATTCGCCAGATCAGTGAATCTGGTTGGGTGTGGCCAGGCGAAACACCGTGATCGGCACCTCGAAGGGACGCTGGCTGGCGGTGTCCACGCAGGTGTAGGCCCCTTCCATGAACCCTACCGGCCCGTCGAGAATGGCACGACTGGTGTACTGGAAGGTCTGACCGGGGCCTATCATCGGCTGCTTGCCGACCACCCCCTTGCCGCGAACCTCCTGGACCTGCCCGCTGGTCTGGGTGATCTTCCAGAAACGCGCCATCAACTGAATATTCCCCGGCGAATGATTGTGCACCGTCACCGTGTAGCTGAATACGAAGCGGTTCTCCATCGGCGAAGATTCATCTTCACGATAGGCGGGCTCCACATCGACCCTTACGTCAGGCATCTCGCTCATGACGGATTCTCCTCTGCACTCAAGGCGTTGGCGATGGACACGAACTCTTCCACCTCCAGCGTCTGGGGCCGCCGGCTCGGATCGATACCGAGGGCCTCGAGGGCGTCACCGTCGATGCGTCCCTTAAGATTGTTGCGCAGCGTCTTGCGCCGCTGACCGAAGGCCTCGCGCACCACGTCGAACAGCAACGTCTCGTCCTTGGCCCGCCCCTGGGGTCGCTCACGCGGGGTCAGCCTGACGATGGCCGAGTCCACCTTGGGACGCGGCACGAAGGCCTCCGGCGGTACCACGAACAGCGAATCGACGTCGCAGAAGTACTGCGCCAGCACCGACAGCCGCCCACGATCACCTCCGCCCGGTGGCGCCGCAAGACGATCCACCACCTCCTTCTGCAGCATGAAGTGCATGTCCTGGATGGCGTCGCCGGCCCTGAGCAGGTGCGAGATCAGCGGGGTCGAGATGTTGTAGGGAAGGTTGCCGACGACCCTGAGTGGCTGGCCCTCGCCGCGTAGCGCAACGAAGTCCATCTTGAGCGCATCGCCTTCGTGGATGACGAAGTTCGGGTGATTGAAGAATTGCACCCGCAGCCCCGGAATCAGGTCCCGGTCCAGCTCGATGACCTCGAGATCACCGTCGGTGGCATCGAGCAGTGGTTCGGTCAGCGCCCCCTGGCCAGGGCCGATCTCGACCATACGGTCGCCGGGGCGCGCCCCGATGGAACGCACGATGCGCGAGATGACGCCGGGATCACGCAAGAAGTTCTGACCGAAGCGCTTGCGGGCCCGGTGCGCCGTGGGGCGGGATGACATGCTTGAATCCTTTGCAAAACGAGGGTTGGGGTGACGGACCTTCAGCGCTCGGCCACCCGGGTGCCCATATCCTCGGCGAGGGCAATCGCCACCGCCAGGCTATCGGGACTGGCGGTGCCATGCCCGGCCAGGTCCAGGGCGGTGCCGTGGTCCACCGAGGTCCGTGCCAGCGGCAGCCCTAATGTGATGTTGGCGGCCTGGCCGAATCCCGAGTACTTGAGCACCGGCAGACCCTGGTCATGATACATCGCCAGCACCGCGTCGACGCCGTCGAGATGGCGCGGGGTGAACAGGGTATCCGCCGGCAGCGGCCCGTCAAGGGCCAGTCCTTCTTCACGTAGCCGTTCGAGCACCGGGGTGATGATCTCGATCTCTTCGCGCCCGAGATGCCCATCCTCGCCGGCGTGGGGATTCAGACCGCACACGGCGATCCGCGGAGAGACAACGCCAAAGAAGTCTGTCAGGTCCCGGGCCAGAATACGCAGCACTCGCTCGAGCCCCTTTTGAGACAGCGCATCGGCCACCTCGCGCAGCGGCAGGTGGGTGGTCGCCAGGGCCACCCGCAGCGGTATCGAACGCAATGGATCAGTGGTGGCGTCGGCCGAGACGACGCGCCCGTGCAGGGCGCTGTCGGTGGCCAGCATCATGACCACCTCCTCGACCCCGCAGGCATCGCGCAGGTACTCGGTGTGGCCGGTGAAGTGGTGATGGCCCGCATCGCGGATCACCCCCTTGTGCAGCGGCGCCGTGACCATCGCCGAGGCCTTGCCTGCCAGGCACTGGGCCACCGCCATATCCAGGGTCTCGAGCACATAGTCGGCGTTGGCCGTCGACAGCACGCCAGGCTCGCTGGCCTCCTTGAGCGCGACCGGCCACACCGCCAGACGCTGCCGGCGCGGCCCCGGATGCGCCTCGCCCGGTGCCACTATTACCACCTCGACATCCAGTCCGAGCGCCAGGGCGCGAGCCCTCAACAGCTCTGGGTCGCCAATGGCGACCCAGTCGGTGACGTGGCGCGCAGCCAGCATCAGGGCAAGCTCGGGACCGATACCGGCGGGTTCGCCGGTGGTCACCACGATCGGCGCCTTCATCCGCTGCGACATCAGCCCTGGTTCAGGCGCTTCTCGACGAAGGCCTCGCCGCGAATTTCCTGAACCCACTTCTCGAGTTCATCGCCGGCCTTGCGCTGGAAGATCGCCTGGCGCGCCTCCTCGCGGCTGGTGCCGACGCCTTGCTGCTGCAGATAGCGCTCGACCTCGGACTCGGAGATGTTGATCCGGCTGGACACCTGGGCCTGCTGGACCTTCATGATCAGCATCTCGCGACGGATCTGATCACGCACCTGGGACAGGCTCATGCCCTGGGACTCGAGCCGATCGGCGAACTGCTCCAGGCTGACACCGTTCTGGTTGGCCACGGCGCGCACCTGACGATTGAGCTCGGTATCGTCGACGCTCAGGTTCATGCGCTCGGCCATCTGCACCTCGATCTCCTCGACGATCATGCGGTCCAGAATCTGCTCACGCAGGGCCTGCTCCGGAGGAGTGTCCATGTCGCTGGCGCGCAGTCTGGCCATGGCCTGCTCGACACGGTCATCGAGCTGGGAGGCCATGATGGCGTCCTCGTTGACCACGGCGACGATCCGATCCAGCGGCTGGCGGTAACCGTCCTGGGCGTGGGCCGCCACGGTAGTCAGTGCCAGACAGGCGGCCATCGCCAGGGCGGCAAGGGGTCGGCTACGCATAGTCATGCTTCCTCGTTCACTCAGATTCGATGCGGCGAGCACGTCTCGTGCTCGCCGTTGGGGATACGCCAGGGTATTTAGTTCAGGCCGGGACGGTAACCGGGCACCGCAGACTGGAAGTAGGTGTCCGCGTCGCCACCGATGCCACCGAAGCCCTTGAGCACAAAGCGCAGGAAGAGCCCGCGATCCGTGGTGTCGTCCTCGATGTTGTTGGCGGTGTCCTCGTCTTCGATCCACTCGCGCCACACGACCTGCACACCATAACAGCAGTCGTTCCACTGCACACCCGCCATCTGGTCGAGGGCACGGTCGTTGGTGTTGTCGTAGAGCACCCGGCCGATGACGTCGAAACGATCCGTCGCCTTGTAGGCGAAGGACATGTCGTACTCTTCGCGGTTGTAGTTGCGAACGTCATCGTCATCGTCGGCGTTGTCGAAGCCTTCGATCTCCCAGCGGTAGCCGAGGTTGAGCACGTGACCGGCGTCAGCACGGTACTGCACGCCAAGGCCGGTGCTCTCGGTGCGACTCTCCTCGTCGTCGTAGAGCCACTGCCAGCGGGTGCTCCAGTTGTCGGTGATCTGCCAGTTGATTCGGGTCACCCAGGGCGAACGATCGCGGGTGGCTTCGTAGTAGTCGAACGACTCCTCATCACCGGGCAAGGTGTCGGGATCACCGGCCATATCGATATTGCGGTCCTCGAAGTAGGCCGACTGCCCGACCCCGACAGACAACCGCTCGCGGCCGCTCTGGTCTTCGAGGAAGCGGCTTTCCACGCCGTAGGACAAACGGTTCAGGTCACCCAGACGATCGCCGCCGGAGAAGCGGTACGGCGACCACAGCTGGCCCCACGAGAACGCCAGTTCCTCGGTGTCGAAGTCGGGGAAGTCGCTCTGGTCGCGCTCCGGTACGTAGGCGTAGTTGAGGCGTGGCTCGAGGGTCTGGCGCCAGTCGTCACCGCCAAAGGCGAAGTCGCGCTCGAAGATCAGCCCGGCGTCGATGGTGGTCACCGGTGCGGTCAGCGTCGGGCTCTCGCTGTTGTCGGTGATGCGCTCGTCATAGTCGAGGTCATAGCTCGTGTGCTGCAGCGCCACGCGGGGTTCGAAGAAGCCCCAGCTCGGCTCGAAGCGGTAGCCCACCGCCGGCGCCAGATCCAGGCGGGCGCCCTTGACGTCTTCCCTGAGCGGGATGCGGCGCTGGGTATCCTCGTAGTCGTAGAAGCCGTTCTCGTCGCCCTCGATATCGCGCCAGAAGTAGGTGGCGTTGGAGTTCCACTCCTGATAGAAGCCGAGGTCCTGGGACCAGCGGCCGTTGGCGGTCAGGCTCGGCAGCCGGTAGAAGGGCTTGTCGCCTTCGTCGACCGGATCGTCCAGCAGCTGATAGCCCTGGGCCTTGGCCTGGAGGTTCCAGGTGTCGCCGAGGTAGTCGATCTGGGCCAGACGCGCCATGTTGCTGGTATCGGTCTCACCAAAGGTACGCCCGAAGTCATCGAAATAGCGGCCGTCACTGGCGGCGCCATAGCGCAGCCGGTAGGGAACGCGCGAGCTGAAGCGCCCGTAATGGCTGTAGTCGAAGTACCAGCGTTCGTCGCCGTTCTCGAGCTCGGTGGTGGAGTCGTCATCTCCGGCGGACTCGTCGTCACCGATGTAGGCGCCTTCCAGAGTGCCCTGATCGGTGGGAAACAGGTAACGGAACTCCGCCCCCATCAGTAACCCGCTGTCGTCGATCCAGCGCGGGGTGATGGTGGCGTCATAGTTGGGCGCCAGATTCAGATAGAAGGGCTGTGCGTAGTCGACACCACCGTCGGAGACGCCGATGGTCGGCCACAGGAAGCCTGTCTGGCGCCGCTCGTCGATGGGAAAGCGCACCCAGGGCCAGTAGAACACCGGCACATCGCCTACCTCCAGGCGGGCATGCTTGGCGGTACCGTAGCCCTGATTGCGATCCAGCAGAATATCGTTGCCGATCAGGCGCCAGGTGCTGTCGCCAGGCTCACAGGTGGTGAAGCTGGCCTCGCGCAGACGAAAGACGTTGTCACTGACTCGCTCGAGCTGGATGGCATCGCCGCGCAGGCGCGACTCGTGGGCCACGTAGTGGGCCGAATCGATGGTGGCCTGGTCGCTGTTCAGCGACACCTCGGCGCTGTCACCGCGCACCAGCAGGCCCTTGTCGCGCAGGGTCAGGGGACCACTGGCGTTGGCCAGGTCACGCTCCGGTGGTACCTGCACCCGGGTTGCCTCGAGCTGGGTATCGCCCTTGCGCAGCACCACTTCACCGTCGAGCACGGTGTCACCGTCGGTGCCGTAGTTGGCGGTGTTGGATTCGCTGTTGACCTGGCCATCGATGGCCGGCGCAGGAAGGCGGTATTCGGGCTGAACGTAGTAGCCTCGGCACACCGTCCCGGCGGGACGGTCATCGCCCCAGGGCTGCCAATCCATCTGGCTTGCCGGCAGGGGTTCAGGTGGGGCCGCCCACAGGGGGGACGACACCAGACTGGTGGTGGCGAGGCCCGCCAGGGCCGTCCATGCGTATCGCTTGGCCATGTTGCACGCTGTCCTCGACGGGGTGAATCGGTATTATACAGGCCGCGGCCGACCTGTAACGCCGATCTGTTCCAACGAGATTCGCGCCACGGCCGCCCTTGATCCATGCACAGCATGCGGTGAGGCCAACGGAGCGTCAACCGACATTGGCATCCTTCGCCCTGCCGCCACCAGGAGTTTTCCCCCCGATGTCCCAGGCTGAAAGCCCCCGCCGACTCGAGCAACTGCGCCTTTGGGCACAGGCACAGCACCCGTCCATCGAGGGCTCGAGCGATCTCGTGCTGGCCGCCGGCGACGCCAGCTTCAGGCGTTACTACCGCCTCACCCTGGAAAGTGGGGAGACCCGCATGCTGATGGACGCCCCACCCCCCCAGGAGGACGTCGGCCCCTTCGTCGCCATCGCCCGTGACTGGCACGCAGCGGGCCTGCCGGTACCCCGGGTCTATGCCGTGGACGCCGACCAGGGCTTCGTGGAGCTTGAGGACCTCGGCGACGAGCCGCTGCACCTGGCCCTCGACGGTGCCGACGAGGCCACCACCCACGCCCATTTCGACGCCGCCATCGCGCTGCTCGAGGAGCTTCAGCGGAAGGCTCCGAGCGATAGCCTGCCGCCCTACGACGCCGTAACGCTGGCCCGGGAGCTGGACCTGTTCCCCGACTGGTGCCTCGCCCAGTGGCTGGAGTTGGATGGCCAGCCTCCCGGCTGGCCTGCGCTGCGCCAGGCGCTGATCGAACAGGCGCTGGCCCAGCCGGTGGTCACCGTGCACCGCGACTTCGATGCCATGAACCTGATGCGTCACGCCGCCGAACTGTGGTTGATCGACTTCCAGGACGCCCTGGCAGGCCCCATCACCTATGACCTGATCTCGCTGTTGCACGGGCGCTATCGGCGCTTCGATGCGGCCACCCGGGCGGCCTGGAGCGAGGCTTTCCGCCAGCGCGCGATAGCCGACGGGCGCCTGTCTGACTCGGTAGATAGCGACAGTTTCCTGCGCTGGGTCAATGCCATGGCTGCCCAGCGTGCGCTCAAGGTGCTCGGCATCTTCTGTCGCCTGACCCTGCGCGACCAGCGCGACGGCTACCTGGCGCGTCTACCTCACTTTCTTGCCCATCTTCAGGACAGCCTCGAGGGGCTGGAGGGCCTCGCGGGACACGCCGACTTCAGCGCCTGGGTCGAAGACAGCCTGCGCCCGCTGATCGAAGCCCGCGTCGCAGAGGTGCGCCCATGAAAGCCATGATCCTGGCCGCCGGTCTCGGCAAACGCATGCGGCCGCTGACCGACCACTGCCCCAAACCCCTGTTGCCGGTGGCCGGCGAACCGCTGATTGGCCACCACCTCAGGCGCCTGGCCGGCTGCGGTATCGAACAGGTGGTGATCAACGTCAGCTACCGTGCCGACCAGATTATCGAGACCCTGGGCGACGGTGAACGCTACGGGGTATCGATTGCCTACAGTCGCGAGGACGAGCCGCTGGAGACCGCCGGCGGTATCGCCAAGGCTCGCCCACTGCTCGGCGAGGAGCCCTTCGTGCTGGTCAGCGCCGATGCCTTCTGCGACATCGACCCCAGCGCCCTGCCCTCTCTGGAGGGCGATCTGGCCCATCTGGTGCTGGTCGACAACCCCGTCCACAACCCGGACGGCGACTTCCACCTGGCGGCCGGCGGCAGAGTTTCGAGCGACGGCTCGCCAAAGTTGACCTACTCGGGGATAGCGCTGATCGACCCGCGTCTGGTGAATGACCTGCCCGCTCCCTGCTATCCTGTCGCTCCACTGCTTCGCGAGGCCATGGCCCGCGACCTCGTCGCCGGCACCCACCATCGGGGAGACTGGGTCGACGTGGGTACGCCCGAGCGCCTCGAGGCGTTGAATCACCGACTCGGCGGCGCTCCTGGCGAACGCTGATCGAGTCCGGCTGCATCCTGCAGACCGCATCTTGCAGACCGCATCAAAAAACATCGACATCACTATCGCAGAAAAAGAAGGAATCCCCATGAAAGCCAGCGTCAAATGGACCGACGGCCGTCAGTTCGTGGCCGAATCCGGTAGTGGCCACGCCGTGGTCATCGACGGCCCCCCCGATCACGGTGGCCGCAACACCGGGCCGCGCCCGATGGAGATGCTGCTGATGGGCATGGGCGCCTGCACCTCCTTCGACGTGCTGGAGATCCTCGAGAAGTCCCGCGCCCCGGTGGAAGACTGCGTCGCCGACATCGAGGCCGAACGCGCCGACAGCGTGCCGTCGGTGTTTACCAGGATCCACGTGCACTTCACCGTCACCGGCAAGGGGCTCAAGGAAAAGCAGGTCCAGCGCGCGGTGGAACTCTCCGCCGACAAGTACTGCAGCGCCTCCATCATGCTGGCCAAGGGCGGCGTCGAGGTCACCCATTCCTACACCATCGTCGAATCCTGAGGCCGCTTCGAGCGCCGCGCAGCAGCGAGCGCCTCGGATCGACAGCCACCCTCACGCAAAAGCCCCTGCCGATCGGCAGGGGCTTTTGCGTGAGGGCGAGGCCATCGCAGCATCAGGCGCTGGCCACCGGCACAGGATCAGATGCGGTAGACGCTCTTGGTCATCACCCTGGACATCAGCGTCATGCCGGCCTTGACCGGGCCAGGGAACCTGGCGCCACCAGCCTCCAGCGCCTGCTGAGCGTGGTGGGCCTCGTCGATGGCCATCTGCCTGAGCACCGCCCGGGAGCGCTTGTCCCCTTCGGGCAAGGTCTCGAGGTGCTCGTCCAGATGCTTGCCCACCTGCTCCTCGGTGGCGGCGACAAAGCCCAGGCTGACACGATCGCCAACCGCCCCCGCCAGCGCCCCCATGCCGAAGGACGCCACATAGAACAGCGGATTGAGTCGACTGGTCGGCGCATTCAACTCCCTGAGCCGGTCCTCGCACCAGGCAAGGTGATCGATCTCTTCCTGGGCGGCTTCCTCCATCTGGCCGCGCACCTCCGGCAATTTGGCGGTCAGGCCCTGGCCCTGGTACAGCGCCTGGGCGCATACCTCTCCGGTGTGGTTGATGCGCATCAGGCCGGCCGCGTGATGGCGCTCATCCGGGCTCATTTCGCCGTCATGGATCGTATCGACCGCGGGCGTCGGCCGAGATGCCCGCGCCGCCCCCGGCACCAGGGTGCGCAATACATTGTCGAACTGATGGATGGCCCGATCGGCGGGGCTGAGAGAGCGGGACATGGCGCGATCCTTGTACGACTAAGTGAGCCAGCGAACATGGGCGAAACGATGAACGTTCGCATCAAGGGATTATTCTACGCAAGCGTCGGCGGCACTCAAGCGCCGGCTTTTCAAATGGGGCACCAGCCCCTCGGCGGCGCCTAGAAACAAAAACCGATCGGCGCCGCCTGGGGGACACCAGGCGACGCCGGAGAATGCACGGATGCGTCGAGCGCTTGAACTGCCGGAAGAGACTCCGTCGCGCGCCGGCTAGCCAGCCGGCCATGTGAAGCGACGACCGCCCATCACGTGCATGTGAATATGATAGACCGTCTGGCCGCCGTCTTCATTGCAATTCATCACCACCCTGAAGCCGTCTTCGGCAAACCCGAGGTCCTTGGCCAGACGCGAGGCGGTCAGCGGCAGGCGCCCCACCAGTGCCTGGTCTTCCTCGGTGATGTCGTTGAGGGTGGCAATATGCTTCTTGGGGATGACCAGCATATGGGTCGGGGCCTTGGGATCGATATCGTTGAAGGCCAGCACCTGATCGTCCTCGTAGACGATATCGGCGGGAATCTCGCGGTTGATGATCTTGCAGAACAGGCAATCCATGGCAGGCTCCGGGGCACACTGAAAAAACGGTGTCTTCGAGATTACCCGCCAACAGGGCCGCTGTCAGTCCCCTGACTCGCCCGATCACTGACCCAGGCCCCATGAGCAACGTTCCCAAACCGCCAGTTATGCACCTCTGGTCATCGCGCTCGCCTGCCCCCCCAAGCCATTGCGGCTATGGTACAACCGTAGCTCCCATGCATTTTCGGAGTGTCGCCTGCCATGCATCACACCGCCTTGCTGCTGATCCTTCTGATCATCATCGCCTTTGCCCTGCTGTCGCGGCGCATCTCGGCCTCGCTGATCAGTCTGCCCATGGTGTTCATGGCCGCGGGGATGGGGCTGGGCGCGCTGACGCCGGACCTGGTGCCCATGGACATGCAGCAGGAGCTGACCCAGGTGATCGCCGAGATCACCCTGATCATCGTGCTGTTCGCCGATGCCTCGGTGGTCAAGCTGAAGTCTCTGCGCCAGAACCTGGCGATTCCGCTGCGCATGCTGTTGATCGGCATGCCCCTGACGGTCTTGCTGGGCACGCTGATGGCCAAGTGGGTCTCGCCGGAAGCAGCCTGGGGCACCGCCATGCTGGTGGCGGCGATTCTTACCCCGACCGACGCGGCCTTGGGCCAGGCGGTGGTGTCGAGTCCCAGCGTGCCGGAACGTATCCGCCAGTCGATCAACGTCGAAAGTGGGCTCAATGATGGTCTGGCTGTACCCGTGATTCTTGCCTCGGCACTGCTGGCGGTGGCGGCCACCGGCACCGAGGTCGCCGACGCCCCGAACAACCTCTGGACCTTCGCCCTGCTGCAACTGACCCTCGGGCCGCTGGTCGGGGTGCTGTTCGGCTGGGGCTTTGCCCGCCTGCTCGACGCCGCCATCGACCGCGGCTACGTCACCGTCATCTATCAGGGCATCCTGTTTCTGGCGCTGGCCTTCCTGATCTATCTGGTCGCCGAAACCGTCGGCGGCAACGGCTTTATCGCGGTGTTCCTCGGCGGCCTGACCTTCGGCAACCAGCTACGCCATGACACCACCTTCATCGAGGAGTTCATGGAGAGCGAGGGCCAGCTCTTGACCATCGCCACCTTCCTGATCTTCGGTGCGGTAATGGTGCCGCTGGCCCTCTCGCATGCGTCCTGGAAGACCGTTGCTCTGGCGCTGATGTACCTGTCGGTGATTCGCATGATTCCGATCTGGATATCGCTCACCGGACTCGGCTTGTCCGCCTATGAAAAGACCTTCCTCGGCTGGTTCGGACCTCGGGGGTTGGCCAGCATCCTGTTCGCACTGCTGATCTACGATCAGTACCCGATCCCCGGCAGCGACGAGATCCTCGCCTGCGTGGTGTTGACGGTCATGATCTCGGTGGTGCTGCACGGCGTCAGCGCCCAGCCCATGGCCCAGCGCTTTGTTGGCTCTGGCGCCGCCAAGGACGCCCCCGTCAAGCAGGCGCCTCCCGGCCACTGAGCCCCCCTCCAGGATGAGCGGGACTGGCATGGCACCACGAAGGTCAGTCCCCGCCCCGGGCCGCCCGCTCCATGGCCCGGTCCAGCGCCCTGAAGACGTCATCATCCAGCGACTGCGCCACATTGAAGCGCAGGTAGTGACTGTTCGCCGTTTCCGGGCTGAACACCTCCCCAGGCGCCAGTACCAGATCCTCGTCCAACGCCGCTCTGGCCACGTCCTTGGCGCAGAGCCCCGCGGGCAGTCGCGTCCACAGAAAGAGCCCCGCACTGGGCTCCACCCAGGGCTCCAGGCCCGCCGAGCGCAGTCGCGGCATGACCTGTCCCATGGCGTCTGCCAGGCGCGTCCTGAGCACGTTGAGGTGACGTCGATAGGCGCCTTCCCTGACCAGCTGGAACACCAGCTCTGCCGACAGCGCGCTGGCGCCAAAGGAGGTCGCCAGCTTCAGGTCGACCAGCTCCTCGAACCACTCGGGGCGGATGGCGATATAGCCACAGCGCACCGAGGCCGACAGGGTCTTGGAGAAGCTGCCCACCTGGATTACCCGCTCGAGCCCGTCCAGCGCCGCCAGGCGTGGTGACGCCTGGTGCTCGAAGTCGGCGAAGATGTCGTCCTCGATGATCAGCAGGTCGTGACGCTCGGCCAGGCGCAGCACGCGGTGGGCCACCGCCAGTGACAGGCTGGCACCGGTTGGATTATGCAGCCCCGAGTTGGTGATATAGAGCCGCGGACGATGCTGCTCGAGGGCCTCGGCAAGGCGCGATAGGTCCGGCCCCGCAGGGCTGAAGGGCACCCCCACCACCTTGACCCGGTGGGCACGCAGCAGGGCATGAAAGTTGAAATAGCAGGGGTCATCGACCAGCACGCGGTCGCCCGGCTCGAGCAGAAACCGACACAACAGATCGATGGCCTGGGTGCCGGACTCGGTCAGCAGGATCTGGGACGGCGCCGCCTCGACACCCCGCTCGGTAAGGCGATGCGCCAGCACCTGACGCAGTGCTTGCAGGCCCTGGGGCGACGCATAGTCGGTCAGGCTGGCGACAGCGCCGGAACGCCTCGCCAACTGCCTCAGCCCACGGCGAATCTCCTCGTGGGGCATCCACTCTGCCGGCAGCCAGCCACAGCCTGGCCTCAGCCGGTAATGGTCGCTCTCGAGCGCCTGGCGGGTCAGCCACAGCGGGTCCACTTCGCGCTCGCGACGGGGCGCCAGCTCCGCCAGGGACAGCGGCGGCAAGCGATCACCGACGAAAAAGCCGGCGCCGCGACGGGAATGGATGGCGCCCTCGGCGACCAGCCGATCGTAGGCCTCGACCACGGTGGAGCGTGACACCCCGAGCGATTCAGCCAAGCCGCGAATCGACGGCAGGCGCGCACCTGGCGCCAGCTGACGCTGGGCCATGCGGCGCTGGATCAGCGCTACCACCTGCTCGACCAGGCTGCTGCCCGCCCGACGATCGATGTCCTGTGCCTTCATCTGTACTGGAGGCTCCACCATGACAGTTTGTCAAAACTGTACTGCACCGTCTCTGGCTGCACCAGCGCACGCCCTTCACCCTAGGCGCTACTGACCCGCCACGGAGTTCGCGCAGATGCCCTCACGACACCGACCATTGAACCCGACACACCGCCCGGACCTTGGCAGGGGCTGGGCCTGCGGCGCCCTCGGCATGGCCATCTTCAGCGGTTCATTGCCCGCCACCCGGGTGGCGGTGGGGGCCTTCGATCCGCTGTTTCTGACCTTTGCCAGGGCCAGCCTGGCGGGACTGGTGGCGGTGGTATTGCTGGCGTGCCTGAAGGGACGCCGGCCGCGGACCGATGAGCTTGCATCGCTGGGGCTGGTTGCCGCCTGCGTGGTGGTGGGGTTTCCACTGCTGACCGCCATGGCGCTGGAGCACGTCAGCGCAGCGCACTCGCTGGTCTATATCGGCCTGCTGCCGATGGCCACCGCGCTGTTCGGGGTGCTGCGTACCGGCGACAGGCCCCGCCCGGCGTTCTGGGCCTGCTCGTTGAGCGGTGCTGCGCTGGTCGCAGGCTTCGCGCTCGGCCAGCCTGGCAGCGCCTCCTTGACCGGCGATCTGTTGATGCTGGCCGCCGTGACCGTCTGCGGGCTCGGCTACGCCGAGGGCGCGCGACTATCACGACGGCTGCAAGGCTGGCGGGTGATCTGCTGGGCGCTGACCCTGTCCCTGCCGTTGATGCTGCCTCTGGCGGTCGCATCGCAACCGCCGACACTGCAGGGTATCGGCAGCGCCGCCTGGTGGTCGCTGGGCTATGTATCGCTGTTCAGCATGCTGATTGGCTTCATCTTCTGGTATCGCGGCCTGGCGCTCGGTGGGGTGGCCGCGGTGGGTCAGCTACAGTTGCTGCAGCCGTTTCTCGGGCTTGGCCTGGCGGCCTGGTTGTTGAACGAGTCGATCAGCGTGGCGATGCTCGCCACCTGTGCCGCGGTCGTGGTGTGCGTCGCCGGTGCAAAACGCTTCGCCACACCAGCTCCGGTGCCGTCGATCCCGACCTGTCAGTCAGACGAAGCCGGCATCAACGGTGCGGCGGCTCAACGAAAACGTCGTTGGGCCAGCAGATGACGCACCAGCGGACCGAGGATCAGCTCCATCGCCAAGGATAGACGAGAGCCGGGCACCACCAGGGTGTGGGGGCGACTCATGAAGGCGTCCTGAATCATCGCCAGCAGGTAGGGAAAGTCCACGGTGGACGGATCGCGGAACCGGATCACCACGAAGGACTCGGCATCGGTGGGAATATCCTGGACCTCGAAGGGGTTCGAGGTATCGACCGTGGGCACCCGCTGAAAGTTGATATGGGTACGCGAGAACTGCGGCAGGATGTAGCGCACGTAGTCATCCATGCGCCCCAGGATGGTGTCGATGACCGCTTCCTGGGTGTAGCCGCGGGCGTGCATGTCGCGGTCGATCTTCTGGATCCACTCGAGGTTCATGGTCGGGGCGACGCCCACCAGCAGATCGACGTGGCGGGCGATGTCCACCTCACTGGTGACCAGCCCGCCGTGCAGACCCTCGTAGAACAGCAGGTCGGTACCGGTGGGCAGCGGCTGCCATTCAGTGAAGGTGCCGACCTGGTAGCCGGCCTCGATCATCTTCTTGTCTTCGGCGTGGATATAGTGCCGGAAGGTCCCGGCGCCGCTGTCACCGTACTCCTGGAACAGCGTCTCCAGGCGATCGAGCAGGTTGGCCTCCACCGCAAAGTGGGACAGCTCATCCTTGCGCTCGGGCTCCTCGCGAAAGATCCGCGCCATCTCCTGGCGGGTGTAGCGATGGAAGGCGTCACCATCGACGAAGGCGGCATGGACATCTTCCCGGGCGAACATGCGCTCGAAGGTACGCTTGACCGTAGTGGTGCCGGCACCGGACGAGCCGGTGACCGCGATGACTGGATACTCCCTCGACATCAGCCAGCCCTCGCCAGGGCGTCACGTACCGCTTCGGGCACCGCCACCGCACGCCCTGCCTGGGGGTCGACCACCATCAGGTTGAGCCTGGCGGTCGCCACTATCCGCTGATCGCTGTCGCGACGCATGCGATGGTAGACCGTGATGGCCTTGCGCGCCGGTTCGGGGATGGCGGTCTCGACCGTCAAGGCATCCGGCCAACGAGACTCGGCCTGATACTGCACCGCCAGGTCGGCGGCGACACTGGGATAGCCTCCCATGTCACCTTCGTGAAGCCCGAGATGGGCCAGGGCGGCCGCCCTGGCCTCGTGCAACAGCGAAATCACGGCGTCATGGCCCAGATGGTGCCCGTAGTTCATGTCGGTCACGCGCACCGTCAAACCATGACGGTGGACGATCGCCTGCTCGGGAAACTCCAGTTTGACGCGTTCCATGCTCGCTCCTTGCTGATTATTGTTGGTCAGTACCATGGGGCAAGCCAGACCGGTACCCGACGATCAGGACTGCCGGGCCATGGCGCGGTGGGCGATGTCCGAACGCCAGAAGGCGCCTTCGAAACTCACCGTCTTGACCCCGCGGTAGGCCAGCTCCCGAGCCTCGCCAAGATCCTGACCGAGGGCGGTTACGCACAACACTCGTCCGCCGGAGGTGACCACCTGGCCATCCTTTTCCGCGGTGCCGGCGTGGAAGACCTTGACGCCCAGGGCCTCGGCACTGTCGCCTCCGCTGATCACGTCGCCCTTGCGGTAGCTGCCGGGGTAGCCTTCGGCGGCCATCACCACACCGATGGCCGGACGCGGGTCCCAGCGGCAATCGTGACCGGACAGGCGACCCTCGGCGCCGGCCAGACACAGCTCGGCCAGATCGCTCTGCAGGCGCATCATGATCGGCTGGGTTTCGGGGTCGCCGAAGCGGCAGTTGTACTCGATCACCTTGGGTTCACCCGCGTCGGTGATCATCAGCCCGGCGTAGAGGAAGCCGGTATAAGGATGCCCTTCGTCGGCCATGCCACGCACCGTGGGGCGAATCACCTCGTCCATGATGCGCTGGTAGACGCTGTCGGTGACCACAGGTGCCGGCGAATAGGCGCCCATGCCGCCGGTGTTGGGGCCGGTGTCGCCCTCGCCCACCCGCTTGTGGTCCTGGCTGGTGGCCATGGGCACGATGGACTCGCCATCCACCATGACGATAAAGCTGGCTTCCTCACCTTCGAGGAATTCCTCGATCACGACACGAGCACCGGCATCACCGAAGGCGTTGTCTTCGAGCATGTCGCGAACCGCCGCCTCGGCCTCGGCCTCGGTCATGGCCACGATGACGCCCTTGCCCGCCGCCAGGCCGTCGGCCTTGATGACGATGGGTGCGCCCTTGTCCCGCAGATAGGCCAGCGCCGGTTCCACGGCGGTGAAGGTGCTGTAGTCAGCGGTGGGAATGGCGTGGCGAGCCAGAAAGTCCTTGGTAAAGGACTTGGACCCCTCGAGCTGGGCAGCGCCCTGGGTCGGGCCGAAGATCGCGAGCCCGGCGTCACGAAAACGATCCACCACTCCCTCGACCAGCGGCGCCTCGGGGCCCACGATGGTCAGGCCGACGCTCTCGCGCCGGGCAAAGTCCACCAGCCCGTCGAGGTCGGATACCGCGATATCGACGTTGGTCAGTCCCGCCTCCCGTGCGGTGCCGGCATTGCCTGGCGCCACGAAGACCGAGGAGACGCTGGACGACTGGGCGACCTTCCAGGCCAGGGCATGTTCGCGGCCACCGCCGCCGATGATCAGGACCTTCATCCGCTCAACTACCTTTCGAGTACCAAATGAGGCGGCATTATGGCAGAAAAAGCCCGCTCTCGCCCTCCTGACCTCTCTCCATCAGAGCCGGGCGTGGGAGGGTCAGGAGGAACGCTCGTCGTCGTCCTTGGTGGTCCCGCCCTGGCTGGTTCCGCCCTGGCTGATGGTGTTCTGCCAGAAACGCATGTTTTCCTCGGCCAGCTCGCGCATCAGCTCCATCGGCGAATGCCGCATGGCCTGCTGCCACTGATCCTGCATCTTCTTCTGCTGCTCCATCATCAACCGGGTGCCCTGCTCCAGGTAGCGCGCCAGGGGCAGCGGCTGAGACATGGCGTACACCCGAATCAGCTGTTGCAGCAGGTCATTGGAGAACACCTCGGCGTCGCTGTCGGCCTGCTCCTGCTCGATGATGATCGACAGCAGAATGGTACGCGTCAGGTCCTCGCCACTCTTGGCATCTTCCACACGGAAAGGCACTTCCTCGAGAATCAGGCTTCGTAGATCCTCGAGCGTTACATAGCGGCTCTGTTCGGTATCATAGAGCCGGCGATTGGCATACTTGCGAATCACGCGCACGGCGCTGCTCCTTTGTTCGTGGGAAGCCCAGGGACTGCAGTTGCAGATCCTCGGCTTCGTTCGCATCCATTTTGCACCGCGACACGGCCCTTGCAAGACAAACCGGTACTCGAGGCTCCATGAATCTGATACTTCTCACCCGGAACGACGTCGATGACGCCGGGTTGGCACGGGTCCGCGACCCCCGGCGCCTGGCCCACCTGCGCCAGGTCCACCGCGCCCGCCAGGGCGACGTGATGACCCTGGGACTGGAGAACGGCCCGCTGGGCCGCGGTCAGCTCGTGTCGCTGACCGACGATGAGGCCTGCTTCGACGTTTCCGGGCTCGATCAGGCTCCGCCCGCGGCGCTGCCGGTGCACCTGGTGCTGGCGCTGCCTCGCCCACGCATGCTGGCAAGAAGCATAGAGCATGCCACCGCGCTGGGGGTGAAGCGCATCACGTTGCTGCATAGCCGCAGGGTGGAGAAGAGCTACTGGCAGTCCCCCGAACTCGATCCCGCCAAGATCCACCAGCACCTGGTGCTTGGCCTGGAGCAGGCCCGCGATACTGCGCTGCCGGTGGTGGACACGGCGCGGGGCTTTCGGCCCTTCGTCGAGGACCGTCTGCCGTCCCTGCTGGAAGGACGGCGGGGCCTGTTGGCGCACCCCGGGATGGCGACTGCCTGCCCTCGAGGCCTGACCGAGCCTGTGACCCTGCTGGTCGGCCCCGAGGGCGGCTTCATCGAATGGGAGGTGGAACAGATGCTGGCGGCAGGCTGCGAGGGCATCCACCTGGGCGAGCGCATCCTGCGGGTGGAAACCGCGGTGACCGCGCTACTGTCCAGGCTCTTCTAGGCCAACCCTGTAGACCACACCAGCGGTGCCATCGACGTATCAGCTCTCGCTGTCCTCGTCATCGGCACCGTCATCCTTGTTGGTGCCGTACTCGCCCTCTCCCTCATGCTCGATGACCGGAGAGTTCTCGTCGCAACTCGGCTCGATCATGAAGGTCTCGCGCACGTCCAGCAGCCCGAGCTCACCGATGGTACGGCGCCCCAGCAGCATCGGGTAGTTCATCTCTTCCCGGTTGCGCAGGCTGAACTGCTCCTCGTGGATGGTGTCCCCCATGCACACCTCCATCAACACCACCAGGCGCTCGTCGCGACCGCCGGCCCCGCGCACCGTCATGTCGCGATAGAGCGGGCGTTCGAGCTGCTTCTTGAAGGTCTCGCCAGTCTCCTCGTCCTCGAGCTCGAGGGCGAAACGCACCCAGGGTTCGCCTTCCTTGTCGAAGCGCTCGATATCCCGGGCATCCAGCGAAGACGTCAGCGCGCCGCTGTCCAGCTTTGCCTTCACTTCGACGTCCCAGGGCTCCAGGGTCGCCATCTCGACCCAGCCAAAGACGTCAGGGCCGTCATCGGCCAGGGCGCCGCCGGCCGGCGCCATGCACAGGGGTAGCGCCGCCAGCGCCATCAGTCGGGCGGGGCCCGACAGCCATCGATTCCAGAGAGTCATCGTGCCATTTCCATGTGGAGGGCGTCCCGCCGGACGCCGATACGTCAGGCCCCTGAGTCAGGGGCCGCCTTGATGTTTTCAGGGCTGATTGATCGCTCAGTGGCTTAGGCGTTCGAGCAGGTTGAGCGTGGCGAAACCGTCGGGCACCAGCCCCTGGTCGCGCTGCCAGGCGCGCAACCCTGCCCGGGTATTGGGACCCATGATGCCGTCCGGGGTTCCCACCTCGTAGCCAAGCGCCTGAAGCCGCGACTGCAGCGTCTTCACCTGAGTACGAGAGAGCGGTTGCTCGTCACGCGGCCAGCCACCCTCGATGCCGGCGCGCCCGGCGATACGGTCGCTCAGCGAGGCCACCGCCAGGGCGTAGCTGGTGGCGTTGTTGTAGCGCAGGATGGCGCGGAAGTTCGGTCCCACCAGGAAAGCAGGACCACGCGCGCCGGCCGGAGTGATCACCGACGCCTCATCGAAGGCCGGCAGATCGCCACCGCCCAGCGGGCTCACACCCAGGCCGGCCCAAGCCGAAGCGCTCTTGCGGGTATCGAGCTCGGTCTGGGCGTAGTCGAACCCGGACGGCAGTTGCACCTCGACACCCCAGGGCTCGCCCTGACGCCAACCGGCACGATCCAGATAGTTGGCAGTCGACGCCATGACGTCGGGGATACTCGCCCAGATATCACGGCGACCGTCGCCGTCTCCGTCCTTGGCGTAGGCCACGAAACTGGAAGGAATGAACTGGGTGTGGCCCATCGCCCCCGCCCAGGAGCCCTTCATGCGCTGCGGTGTGATATCGCCGGCGTCGATGATCTCGAGCGCTGCCATCAGTTCACCGCGTGCAAAGTCTCGGCGCCGACCGTCATAGGCCAGGGTCGCCAGTGCCTCCAGGGTCGAGAAGTCACCGAAGTTCTGGCCGTAGTTGCTCTCGATACCCCAGATGGCGGTAAGGACCTCGGCGGGCACACCGTAGTCGGCCTCGGCGCGGTCGGCCGCGGAGCGATTGGCGGCGAGCTTGTCACGCCCCTGGGTCACCCTGGCGTTGGAGACCGCGGTATCCAGGTATTGCCAGATCGGGCGCACGAACTCCGGCTGGGAGCCGTCGAGTTCGATCACCCGGGGACGGTAGCGCAGGCCATCCAGCGCGCGCGCCAGGGTCGCTTCGCTGATGCCTTCTGCACGCGCCTGATCACGAAAGCCGGCCAGCCACTGATCGAAGCTCTGGGGCTCGACTGCAGCGGCGGCATGGGCGGCCTGCCCAGACGCTTCGCCACTGGCGCTGGCGGTGACGCTTGCACCAGCACTGGCATTGGTACCGGCCGCGGCATCGCCGGAGGGGGCGGCGGAGGTACTCTGGCAACCGGCCAGGGTCACCACGAGAAGGGCGGGGAACAATCGGGTCAGCATGATGAAGCAATCCTTGGCGATCAATATGCGGGCATGATGACCCAGGACCCGCTGTCATACCAGCCAGTCAGGCCGCCAGAGCATCGCAAGATGTGGCACCACTACCACCAAGGTGAGAGCCACCCGCAGGGGCAAGAGACCTCATACGGTAGGTCGAACAACGTAGTGAACAGGGCATCGCTCGTTCTTCCCTACACCGGTGCCTCAATGCCCCAGTGCCTCAATGCCCCAGTGCCTCGTAGGAAGACGGCTGCAAGCTCACCTCGTTCCAGTGGCGGACATAGCGTTCATCGGGGTCGTAGCGCCGGCTCTGTTCGTCGATATCGAAGATCCTGGGTTTGGCGTTGCGGCCCACTCCTGCGATGTACTTCCAGTTGCCCCAGTTGCTGGCAACGTCATGGTCGATCAGACAGCGTTCGAACCAGGCGGCGCCGTGGCGCCAGTCCTCCCCGAGATCGTGCACCAGGTAGCTGGCGACGAGCTGACGCGCTCGATTGGAGAGCCAGCCGCTGACCGACAACTCACGCATGGCTGCATCGATCAGCGGCTGCCCGGTAGCGCCCAGGCGCCAGCACTCGAATGCCTGCCCCGGCGATGATGGGGGATCGCCGAACAGCGCTTTGCCTTCCTGGCGTGCCACCCAGTGGAAGTACTCGCGCCATAACAACTCGTGATAGAAGTGGCGAGATGATGCGTTGGCACCCCGCCGGTCTTCCCATTCTCTCAGTGCTTCGAGGACCTGGGTCGCCGACACACAGCCAAGCGCCAGCCAGGGCGATAGACGGGACGAAAAGCCAGCGCCGATCAAACCATTGCGCGTCTGCTGATAGGTCGCCAGCAAATCGGACTCCCACACGACGTCGTCGAGACGCTGCCAGGCGGGCGCTTCACCGCCGACAAAGGCAAGCCCGGCGCTGTCGGGCACGTCGTTCAAGGCGTCCGCTTCGCGTGACAATCGCTGCAACGAGGGCAGGCCGCGTGGCGCTCGCTCCGGCCACGCCGGCTGCGTCGCCGGGGCCGGACGGCTGTGGCTTCGAGGAGACGCCTCGCCGAGACGACGCCGGAAAGCCGACCAGCTTGCCGGTACCTCATCCAACGTCATCGGCAACGTCTGCGACGTCCACAGCGTGCCCGTACCACGACGCTCCAGTCGACACTGCCTTGGCAGGCAGCGTGCCAGTCGCTCAAGCTGGTCGTCCCCGCCTGCGGCCTCGCTGGCCACCACCCGTGTCACCTGATACTGCTCGGCCAGCCGGGCGACCAGCGACACCGGCTCGTCCACCGCCACCAGCAGGTCGCTACCCTTCTTCAACAGCGTCCCACGCAACTCCTTGAGACACTGCCACAGAAAGCGCAGCCGCCGAGCGCCGATACCGGCCACGCCGTCTGCCGATGTGCCATCAAGCAGTGCCTCGTCGATCACGAACACCACCAGGCGCTCGCTGACCGAGGGCGCGATGTCCAGCAAGGGGTTGTCGGCCAGCCGCAGTTCCCCACGCAACCACACCAGCTCTGTTTCCATGTCACGCTCCCGACAGGCCTGAAGATTCTCGGCACGCGCCCCGAGGGCACAGATCGTGCGCTACCGACGGAGGCATTGCCCTACTGCATAGCGATAATATATAGGTCTTGTACACCACATGTACAACTTTTAGAGCGCCGACGACTATCACGTTGAATCCGCACGGGGCAGCGATCCGTCCATCTTTCGGGTAAAGTGGGTCGGCGCTTCAGGGTGAGCTGATCAACACCCCTGGCGGTAGGCCAAGGCATTGTGAGGGCTCGTGTTTTCAGACCATCGCGGCGCTCACCACGTTCAAGGACAGGCAGGATGACCGACAGATGACTTTGCTATGGATTCCCTTGCTCCCCCTTCTCGGTGTGCTGGTCCCCGCATTGACCGGATCTAGAGGCCGCCCTCTTTGCACCCTTGCCACGGCGGTCCTTCCCGCCATAGCCCTGGCCATGACCCTGGCCCAGCTACCCGCCCTGGGTGCCGGGGATATCCCTCGGGTCTCCCTGAGCTGGGTGCCCCAACTGGGGCTGGACCTGGCCTTTCGCCTCGATGGCCTGTCACTGCTGTTCAATGTGCTGATCCTGGGCATCGGCCTGCTGATCATCCTGTACGCCCATTATTATCTGGACGCCAGCGAGAACTACGCCCGCTTTTACGCCTACCTGATCCTGTTCATGGCCTCCATGGTGGGCATCGCCATGGCTGACAACCTGCTGGTGCTGTGGTTCTTCTGGGAGTTGACCAGCCTGTCATCCTTCCTGCTGATCGGTTTCTGGTCACACCGCTCGGAGGCGCGCAAGGGCGCGCGCATGGCGATGACGGTCACCGGCGCCGGTGGCCTCGCCCTGCTGGCGGGCTTTCTGCTGCTGGGCGATATCGTCGGCAGTCTCGACATGCAGGTGGTGCTGGAAAGCGGCGAGACGATCCTGGCCGACCCGCGCTACCCGCTGATGCTGGTCCTGGTGCTGCTCGGCGCCTTCGCCAAGTCCGCCCAGTTCCCGTTCCACTTCTGGCTTCCCCATGCCATGGCGGCACCGACTCCGGTGTCTGCGTACCTGCACTCCGCCACCATGGTCAAGGCGGGGATCTTCCTGATGGCGCGCCTGCATCCCGCCATCGCCGGCAGCGAGCTGTGGTCGGCCATCGTGACCGTGATCGGTATCGTCACCATGGTGTATGCCGCCTGGTTTGCTCTGATCAAGGCGGATCTCAAGGGAATCCTGGCGTTCTCCACCGTCAGCCATCTGGGCCTGATCACCGTACTGCTGGGCATCGGCAGTCCCATGGCGGTCCTGGCGGCGCTGTTTCATATCCTCAACCACGCCACCTTCAAGGCCGCACTGTTCATGTGTTCGGGGATCATCGACCATGAGGCCGGCACCCGCGACCTGGCCCGGCTGGGCAAACTGGCCAAGGCGATGCCGGTCACCTGCGTGGTGATGAGCATCACCGGCGCCGCCATGGCGGGCGTGCCGCTGTTCAATGGCTTCATCTCCAAGGAAATGTTCTTCACCGAGGCCCTCGAGACCCACGCCTTCGGCGGCCTCAGCCTGGTGCTGCCGGTACTGGCCACCATTGGCGGCGTGCTGTCGGTGGCCTACTCCGCGCGGCTGGTCCACGCGGTGTTCTTCTCCCCTCCGCGCCACGCGCCGCCCAAGACGCCGCACGAGCCGCCCCATCTGATGCGGGCTCCGGCGGAGCTGTTGGCGGTGCTGTGTATCCTGGTCGGCCTGTTCCCGGCGCTGATGGCCACCTGGCTGATGGCGCCTGCGGTCGAGGCGGTGCTGCTCGAGCCGCTGGAGTTCCACCTGGCCCTGTGGCACGGCTTCAACCTGCCGCTGGCGATGAGCGCCGTGGCCCTGGTCGCCGGCGTCATCACCTATATCCTGCATCGCAAGATTCGCCAGTTCGTGCGGGACTTCCCGCCGCGTGATGCCAGCCGTATCTTCGAGGGTGTCATCCAGTGCATCGGCGATCGCGCCGAGCGCATCACCGAATGCGTCGACAACGCCTCGCTGCAGCGCTTCATGACCCTGCTGCTGACCGCCTCCCTCGTGGTCGGCGCCATCGGTCTGGCCCAGATGGATACCCTGACCGGGGCCAAGGGCAACCAACCGGTGGACGGCGTGCTGCTGGTCGGCGCCCTGCTGCTGGTGTTCACCGGCATCGGCACCGCCATTACCCATCGCCATCGTCTGATCTCGCTGCTGATGCTGTCGGTGGTGGGCCTGCTGGTATCGCTGACCTTTGCCCGCTTCTCGGCACCGGACCTGGCGTTGACCCAGCTATCGGTCGAGGTGGTCACCATGATCCTGCTGATGCTGGCGCTGTTCTTCCTGCCCCAGAAGACCCCGCGGGAGTCCACCCCGGCGCGGGCGCTGCGCGACCTGGTGCTGTGTACCGGTCTGGGCGGAGTGATCGCCGGACTCAACTACACCGTGCTGACCCGCGACACCGAAAGCATCTCGGACTTCTTCCTCGACAACAGCGTGCCCGGCGGCGGCGGCCACAATGTGGTCAATGTCATCCTGGTCGACTTCCGTGGCTTCGACACCCTGGGCGAGATCACGGTGCTGGCGATCGCCGGTCTCGCCATCTTCAAGCTGCTCAACCGTCTGCGCCTGTTCATGCCTCACAGCGACAGCGAGGGACGCATCTGGGCACCGGACCGCTACCCGATGATTCTGACCACCATCTCCCAGACGGTACTGCCGCTGGCACTGCTGGTGTCGGTGTTCATCTTCCTGCGTGGCCACAACCAGCCCGGTGGCGGCTTTATCGCCGGCCTGATCACCGCGGTGGGGCTGATTCTGGTGTACATGGCCCGGGGCGTTGCCTGGACCCAGAAGCGTCTCGACTTCCCCTACCAGCCGGTGGCGATCCTCGGCGTCGGTGTCGCCGCCCTGACTGGCTTCGGCAGCTGGCTGTTCGGCGCACCCTTCCTGACCTCGTCCTTCGGCCATTTCCATATCCCGCTGATCGGCGATATCGAACTGGCCACCGCGATGCTGTTCGATCTCGGTGTCTATCTGGCGGTGGTCGGTGCGACCCTGATGATCCTGGCCAACCTGGGCAAGGTGACCACCCCCCACCGTCCGGCCAAGGAAGACCATGACGCGACGGAACGCGGCCTGCACCGCACCGACGACCCCACCCCCGACGGCAAGGAGACCGTGTGACATGGAAATGCTCTATGCCATAACGACCGGCGTGCTCGCCGCCAGTGGCCTGTATCTGATGCTGCGCGGCCGAACCTTCCCAGTGGTGGTAGGTCTGACGCTTCTCTCCTACGCCACCAACCTCTTTCTGTTCTCCATGGGCGGACTGACCACCGGTGGTTCCGCCATCATCGACGGCAAGAGCGACTACAGCGATCCGCTGCCCCAGGCGCTGGTGCTGACCGCCATCGTCATTGGCTTCGCCATGACCGCCTTCGCGGTGATCCTGGCGATGCGTGCACGGGGCGACATGGGCAATGACCACGTGGACGGGCGCAAGGCCGAGGACAAGGAGGAGCGACGCTGATGTCCCACCTGATCGTGATGCCCATCGTGCTGCCGCTGGCAGCAGCGGTGGCGCTGCTGCTGACCCGATTCGGCAATGCCACGCTCAAGCGTGGTCTTGGCCTTGCCACCACCCTGGCGCTGCTGGTGATCAGCGTGATGCTGCTGCGCCAGGCGGCCAGCGGCGAGATTCAGTACTACGCCCTGGGCAACTGGCAGCCGCCCTTCGGCATCATCATGGTGCTGGACCGGCTATCGGCGCTGATGCTGTTCGTGACCTCGATGCTGGCGGTTGGTGCGGTGCTGTTCGCCTGCGGCGGCGACGACGAGAAGGGCAGCAACTTCCACGGCCTGTTCCAGCTGCAGCTGATGGGAATCAACGGCGCCTTCCTGACCGGCGACCTGTTCAACCTGTTCGTGTTCTTCGAGGTGCTGCTGCTGGCCTCCTACGCCCTGCTGGTCCACGGTGGTGGCAAGGCGCGCATCCAGTCGGCGGTCCACTACGCCATCCTCAACCTGGCCGGATCGGCGCTGTTCCTGTTCGCCGTGGGTCTGCTGTACGGGGCCACCGGCACCCTCAACATGGCGGACATGGCCCAGGCGGTGAGTCAGCTGCCGGGAGAGCGTCAGGGCATGGTCGTCGCCGGCGCTCTGCTGCTGCTGGTGGTATTTGGCCTCAAGGCGGCGGTACTGCCACTGTATTTCTGGCTCCCGCGGGCCTACGCCAGCGCGCCGCCGCCGGTGGCCGCCCTGTTTGCGGTGATGACCAAGATCGGCGTCTACGCCATCCTGCGGGTCTACTGGCTGGTCTTCGGCGACCAGGCAGGCCCCCTGGAGGCGCTTGAGCAGAGCTGGGTGTGGTGGCTTTCGCTCGGCACCCTGGCGATTGCCGGTGTCGGCGTGCTGGCCGCCCGCGACCTGCGTCTGCTGGTGGCCTATCTGGTACTGGTGTCGGTGGGCACCCTGCTCGCCGGCGTCGGCATGCGCTCCCCCGAGGCGGTATCGGGCCTCCTGTTCTATCTGGTGCACACCACCCTGGTCACCGGCGGGCTGTTCCTGCTGGCGGACATGATCGGCGTCCAGCGTGGCAAGGCCGGTACCCGCCTGGTGCGCGGCCGGATACCGCGCAACGCCACGGCGCTGGGCCTGATGTTCCTGATCGGGTCCATGGCGGTGGCGGGCCTGCCCCCGCTGTCCGGGGCGCTGGGCAAGGTCATGCTGATGAACGCCGGCGACAGCGCCCAACGTCTCTGGTTCTGGCCTCTGCTGCTGGCCACCGGCCTGTGCGCCATCGTGGCGCTGTCGCGGGCAGGGTCCACCCTGTTCTGGCGCAGCCAGGCCAGCGATGACGGCGAGTCGCTGTCCCCCTGGCAGTGGGCGGGCACCGGCTGGCTGCTGGCATCGTCGCCGTTGCTGGTGATCCTGGCCGGCCCCCTGGCCGGCTACACCGAGGCCACCGCAGAACAGTTGAGCGACCCGCAACCGATGATTCAGGCCGTTCTGATCGATCAGGGAGACGCCCAATGAACCGACGCACTCGCTCACTACTGCCGACACCGCTGCTCAGCCTGCTGCTGCTGGTCGTGTGGCTGTTGCTGGTCAACACGGTCTCGGTCGGTCACCTGCTGCTTGGCGGCTTTCTGGCCGTGCTCATCCCCTGGCTGACCTACCCCTTCTGGGACATGCAGCCCGGTGTAAAGAAGCCCTGGAAACTGCTGCGCTTCTTCTTCCGGGTGATCGGTGACATCGTGGTGGCCAACATGCAGGTGGCCTGGATCATCATCAATCCCTGGCGCCGCACTCGGCCCCACTTCGTCGAGTATCCGCTGATGCTCGAGGAGCGATTCACCATCACCCTACTGGCCAGCACCATCACCCTGACCCCAGGGACGGTGTCGGCCAACCTGCGCATGGACGGCAAGACGCTGCTGATCCACGCTCTGGATGTGCGTGACGAACAGACCCTGATCCGCACCATCCGCGAACGCTACGAGCAGCCGCTGAAGGAGATCTTCGAATGCTAGACACCGCCTTGACCATCAGTTTGGCGCTGGTCTGCCTGGCGCTGCTGCTGAACCTGTTTCGCCTGACCGTGGGCCCGGACATGCCCGACAGGATCCTGGCGCTGGATACCATGTACGTGAACTCCATCGCCCTGATCATCCTGATGGGAGTGTGGCTCAACTCCAAGACCTACTTCGAAGCCGCGCTGCTGATCGCGCTGCTCGGCTTCATCAGCACCATTGCCGTCTGCAAGTATCTGCTGCGCGGCGATATCATCGAGTAACTTCGGGAGAATTCCATGTTCTACGTCATTCTCGAGGGGCTGATCTCGGTGCTGCTGATCGCCGGCGGGCTGTTTGCCTTCATCGGCTCGCTGGGCATGGCCCACCTGCGGGACTTCTACATGCGCCTGCACGGCCCGACCAAGGCCACCACCCTGGGCATGGGCTGCATCCTGTCCGGCTCCATGGTGTACTTCAGCGCCACCCAGGAAGGCACCCACCTGCAGGAGATGCTGATCACCCTGTTCCTGTTCATCACCGCCCCGGTAAGCGCCCACATGCTGGCCAAGACAGGCCTGCACCAGCGCCTCAAGTATCTGGACAAGACCCGCGGCAAGCCGCTCGAATTTCGTGAGGAAGAGGTTGGGGATAAGCCGGTGCCCCACCCCGACCGAGACTAAAAGCCTAGCTTCATGCAAGCTGGATACGAAACGGGCAGCCCATGGGCTGCCCGTTTTGTGTCTGGCTATCGTGGCGCGAAAGGCCGAGCGATCAGATCCAGCCGCCCAGTTCGCGCTTGACGATATCGGCCAGCACTGCGATATGGTCGTCGCGATCGTTGAGACACGGAATGTAGATGAAGTGCTCGCCGCCGGCCTCCATGAAGGCGTCGCGGATCTCTTCCTCGATCTCTTCCAGGGTCTCCACGCAGTCGGCGCTGAAGGCGGGGGACAGTACGGCGATACTCTTGTGACCCTGACGCGCCAGCTCCGCCACCTTGTCGACGGTGGCGGGGCCCACCCATTCTTCAGGCCCGAACTTGGACTGGAAGGCGGTAACCACTTCGTCCTCGGCCTGCCCCAGCCGTTCGCGCAGCAGTCGCGTGGTCTTCCTGCACTGACAGTAGTAGGGGTCGCCTTCCTCCAGAAAGCGCTTGGGTACGCCGTGATAGGACGCCACCACCACCGAAGGCTGGTGCGTCTCGTTCTCCAGGCGTTCGCTGACCGAGGCAGCCAGGGCCTCGATGTAGCCCGGCTCGTCGAAGTAGGCCGGCACCGTTCGCACCGATGGCTGCCACTTGCGCTTCATCAGCTGACGGAAGAACTGATCGCAGGCGGTGGCGGTGGTGGGCGAGCCGTACTGGGGATACAGCGGGAAGAACAGGATACGCCGACATCCCTTCTCCTCCAGCTCCTTGAGCGCCTTGTCGGTGGAAGGATTGCCGTAGCGCATGCCGAAGCTGACCTCGATCGAGTCCCCCAGCTCAGCGCGCAGCCGCGTCGACAGCTTCTCGCTCTGGCTTCTGGTGATGGTCAGCAATGGACTCTCGTCCTTGTCGGTGTTCCAGATGCTGCGATAGGCCGCCCCGGAGGCAAATGGCCGGCGACTCAGGATGATCAACTGCAGCAGCGGCTGCCAGAGCCAGCGCGGATAGTCGACCACCCGCTGGTCCGACAGAAATTCGCTGAGATAGCGGCGCATGGACCAGTAGTCGGTATCGTCCGGCGTACCCAGGTTGGCGACCAGCACGCCGATCTTTTCACGTGCGACGGCGGGGTGGTCGACCGGCGCCTGCTCCGGGCGATGGGCCTCCACCACTGAGGGGGGAACGGACTGATCCATGAAGGTGACTTCCTCTTGGTAGCGAATGCACAAAGCCTATCACCGGTGGGTATCAGGCTCGAATGAAGTGTTACTATGAAGAGGATTTGTACAATTTTTGGTGAACCCATGTCCAGATCCTTGATCCTGATCACCGGCGCCCAGTTGAGCCTGGACCTCGGACTCTTGCAGACCACTGGCGACGACGACGTCGTCGCGCTGTGCGAGGTCGCCGAGGAAGGCCGCTACGTGCCGCATCATCCTCAGAAGATCGCCATGATGCTGTCGGCCATGCGCCACTTCGCCGCCACTCTTCGCGACAAGGGCTATCGCGTCCACTACAGCGCCCTCGATGATCCGGACAACGCCCATGGCCTGCTGGCGGAGGCGGAACGCCTCGCGCAAGCCTACGACTGTTCGCGGATTGTCACCACAAGGCCCGGCGAATGGCGGCTGCTGGATGCCATGGAGCGCCGCCAGGGCGGGATACCCTGGCAATGGGTCGAGGACGACCGCTTCTACTGCACGCCTGGTGAATTCGGCGACTGGTTGTCCCATCGCCGGCAGCCTCGCATGGAGGGCTTCTATCGACTGATGCGTCGCCGCACCGGCCTGCTGATGGAGGGCGATGAACCCATGGGCGGCCAGTGGAACTTCGACAAGGACAACCGACGGCCCCTGCCCCAGCACTACACGCTGCCCAAGCCTCCCCGCCACACCGTCGACGACATGACCCGTGAGGTGCTGACACTGGTGGAGGAACACTTCGATGAACACTTCGGTCGTCTGGATGGCTTCCACTGGCCGGTCACCCGACGCCAGGCGCTGGTCGATCTCAGACACTTCATCGATCACCTGCTGCCGAGCTTCGGTGACGTCCAGGACGCCATCAGCGACAGCGATCCCTTTCTCTTCCACTCGCGCCTGTCCGCTCCCATGAACCTTGGCCTGCTCAGCCCGAGAGAGGTCTGCGAGGCCGCCGAAACCGCTTATCTCGAGGGGCATGCACCGATCAATGCGGTGGAAGGTTTTATCCGCCAGATCCTCGGCTGGCGAGAGTACGTCAGGGGCATCTACTGGACCCGTATGCCGGACTACAAGGGCTATAACGCCTTGCAGGCCCGCAGGGGTCTGCCCCACTTCTACTGGAGCGGTGACACCGGCATGCGCTGTCTATCCCGCGCGATCGGCATGACCCGGGACAACGCCTACGCGCACCATATCCAGCGTCTGATGGTGACCGGCAACTTTGCTCTGCTGTGCGACGTCAGCCCCGAGGCCCTGTGCGACTGGTACCTGGCGGTCTACGCCGACGCCTGCGAATGGGTCGAATTGCCCAATACGCTTGGCATGGTGTTGCACGCCGACGGTGGACTGATGGGCTCGAAGCCCTACTGTGCGTCAGGCAAGTACATCGATCGGATGTCTGACCATTGCCGCCACTGTCGCTATGACGTGAAAAAGACCCTGGGCGAAGACGCCTGTCCCTTCAACAGCCTCTACTGGGACTTTCTCGAACGTCACGCCGACACCCTGGCGAGCAATCCTCGCATGAAGCTGATCTATGGCTCGCTGCGCCGCATGAGCGATGACAAGCGCAGCGCCATGCGCCGCCAGGCCACGTCCTTTCTCGACAACCTGGCATGCGAACCGAGCTACGGTCAGGGTCCCCACCGCGACGGCTATCGACCTCAGGGAGCGAATCCATGAATCGGTTCGAGACACTCGCCACACCGCTTGCGCTGTTTCATGATGGTCAGTGCCCACTATGCCGCAAGGAGATCGCCTGGCTGAGGCTGTAATGACCCCCTGGTTTCTGCACACCTCATCCAGTTAATGCGAGGTGTGCTCGGGGTGCCACATAGCCCAGAGACTGATGTGGTCGCTCTTCGTTGTAGTACCGGATCCAGCGCTCGATCACGAT
>NZ_JAMXRY010000016.1:0-94937 GCF_024124525.1 Halomonas sp. OfavH-34-E
GCCAGCTTCCGATATGAGCTGATGGAGTCGGTCAAGGCGCCGTTCCGCCCACACATACAAGGCGTCTTCGCTGTCTGGCTGGAGCGCCAGCAGGCCGAGGGAGGTGGCGATGAGTGACACCATGCTGCTGGGCGTTTTGCGGGCCCCTGTCGATGACCGGGGCGACGTACAGGTAATGCAACTGGTCGCCTGCGCAGGCGAGGCCGCCTACAGGATCGAGCGGGATGCCGCCGAGCTGGAGCGGCTCCGTGAGACGGCATCCCTGACAGGGATCAACCGCGTCCGCCTGGCATCCAACGAATACCTCAACGCTGATGGGGCCGTTCGGCAGGTCGACCAGATCGAGGTCCACGTGATGGATATGTGGCTCCGAAAGGACATCACGTGTGCCCGTGACGTTCATCTCGCCGAACGACTGGCCGATGATGCCGGCCTGGTGCTGGAGGATGCTCGAAACATCGCCGACGCCGGGAGGCTGAAATGCAGAAACCACGAATGAGCAGACAGAACGTCAACGGCATCATCTACTGGCGGTGCATGGGCTACCCCACGCTGAACGGCGAGGCGATCACAGGCACCGGCGAGACACCCAGGGAGGCATGGCGGGACTACTGCCATCGGTTCTACGACTACGTGCTGCTGGAGCATCGGAGCCAAATAGCTCGCCAGGCCCGCGCCGATGTTCTTCGAAGCCTGCCAGGCCTCATGAATCCCGGACCATAACCGCCGCCCTCGAGGCGGCTTTGTTTTGCGCGGAGGGTGTATGCAGAAGGCTTATATTCCTGCAGAAGCGGTCGAGCGCTTCCACTCCAAGTATCAGATCAACCCTCGCACCGGCTGCTGGGAGTGGACGGATGCGCTCAGCTCCCGAGGCGGATACGGCAGGATCAAGTACCGCGGCGAAGCCCATAGGGCGCACCGCGTCTCGTACATGATCCACAAGGGGGCGATACCAGATGGCATGGTGGTCTGCCACCAGTGTGACAACCCGGCGTGCGTCAACCCTGACCATCTTTGGCTCGGCACGCATATGGACAACAACCAAGACATGATCAAAAAGGGGCGGGGCAGATACCCCGGCCACCAGGGCGAGGCAAACCCAAGAGCCACATTAACGAGGCGAAAGGTCCAGCAGATCATCCATCGCATGATGGCTGGCCAGAACAACAAGCAAATCGCCCAGGCCTTTGGCGTCTCGCATGCAACAATCAGCCTGGTCAGGCGCGGAAAGATATGGACGGACGTGCCTCGACCCGATCACCCGGCATTCAGCCGATACGCCGCACTCAAGGCCGCCAGCAAGGCGGCTTCTTAGTTTTCAGGAGGTGACAAATGGCAGAACCAGCAATTCAGCGGCCTCTCCGCTTCCTCAAAAGCCGAGAGGTCTGCCAGAAGATCGGTCGAGGCAGGTCATCGCTCGACACGCTGCGCAAGACCGACCCCGACTTTCCGCAGCCCATTGCTGACGGGGAAGGGCGGTCGGCAGTGCTCTACTGGTACGAACACGAGATCGAGGACTGGATGGCAAAGTGGGCTAGCCAACGGCGTCCCGAAGACGACGCTTGAACGCCTGCTGCATATCGCTCGTCATTCCTTCCTCCAGCGCCTGCAGATAGTCGGCGTACCATTGCATCATCTCCCGCCTGTGCTTGATGTACGACGCCTGGTTGTACGTCCCTTCCAGCCCCTGGGGCTTGTGTGCCAACTGCATCTCTGTCCACGCCAACGGCCAGCCGTGCTCGCTCAGCAAGGTCTTGGCCGTGTGGCGGGCACCATGCCCCGTCATCTTCCCCTTGTATCCCGCCCGATCGAAGCACCGGTTGATCGCCGCATCGGAGATCACCGGCAGCTTTGCCCCGTCTCCAGCGAACACATATCGAAAGCGCCCGGTCTTAGGGCGTATCTCCTCCAAGGCTTCGACAGCCTGGCGTGGCAGCGGCACCGTGTGCCCGCGGCGCATCTTCATCTTCTCTGCCGGGATGTGCCATAGATCGCCGTCCAGCTCACTCCACTCCATCCAGCGAACCATGCCTGGGCGCGATGCCGTCCAGAGCACCATCCAGGCCGCGGTGCGCGTCGAGTGGCGGCTGCCGGTCAGCCGCAAGGCCCGCAGGAAGTCGGGCAGCTCGTCCTCGAACAGGTGCGGCCTGGGCTTTGACTTCGGCGCCGGGGCGGCAATGTCGTTCAGATTCGAGGCAGGATTGTTCTCGCAGTAGTCATGCGCGATCGCGAAGTCGAATATCCGCCGCAGGAAGGCACGGGACTTCTCCGCGATGTTGAATGCGCCCCGATCCTCGATGGAGCGCTGCACCTCTATGCAGTCGCCTCGGGAGATGGCGGCAATGTCCTTCTCGCCCAGGCGGGGCAGGGCGTCATTGTCGAGCCACGACCGAATCTTGGTCATCGTGCGCTCCGACCGGCCTTGCGCCTCTTTGTGCTGCCGCCACTCCTCGGCCACTATGCCGAACGTCCGGACGCTGGGCTTGCCGCGGCGCACCTCTACCGGGTCGAGCCCATCGGCCACCAGCGAGGCCACCTCGACGGCCTTGGCCCGCGCAGCCTTGGCTTTGACGTCAGGGTAGGAACCCAGGCCAAGCCAAGCCCATTTGCCGTTGGTCGGCTTCTTGTACCGCACTTCCCAGCGCTTGCGACCGGAAGGGGAGACGACGAAATATAGGCGATCCACGCCGTAGGATTCCCGGTACTCTTTCGCCTCGGGCTCGAGTGTCGAGAGCACGGTATCGGCCAGCGGGCGCCGCTTGATGGCGGAGCGCTTCATGTATGGCATCCATGTATGGGGAATTGCCACCATACAGTAGACCATACAAGAAACCATGCAATAGGAATGCTTAGCTTTGGGAAGCCTTGGGGTGTAGATTCAGGCGGGGCGGGGCTTTGCGGAGTGTTGCGAGGAAGGAATGGGGAGCGTTGAATGCGCCGATGGCGCCCTCTGCAGGATTCGAACCTGCGACCTGCCGCTTAGGAGGCGGCTGCTCTATCCTGCTGAGCTAAGAGGGCGTTGGGGCGGCATTATAAGCGGCTGACTCGCCAAGATAAACCCGCAGTTGGCAAGGAAGGTGGCTGGGACGGTGGCAGGGAAGCTGATCCGGGCGGGTGTCAGCGCTGGCCTGGCTCGGTAGAATGCGCGCCACGGCTCTTTGTTATCCACACCTGTCTGGCGTTTTCGATGTCTCAACACCCCACGAGTGACGCTGCCGTCACTCCCGCTGCTGCTTCTGTTGCTGCTTCTGATGCTGCCGCTTCTGTTGCTGGTCATGCGTCAGGCGGTACGCCGCTGTCTGTTCATGGTGATCGTCACTTCGATGGACTGGCGGACAAGTTTTCGGCGTCGCTCTACGGGCACCTGCGCGGCGAGCTGCGCCTGTCATTGCTGGACCGTCTGCTGCCGGAGATGCTCGATCTCGATGGCCAGCCGGTGCTGGACGTGGGCGCGGGGCTCGGTCAGCAGGCCCAGTGGTTCCTCGAGCGTGGGCATGCGGTGACGCTGGCCGAGCCCGCCGGTGAAATGCTCGACCGGGCCCGGGAGGCGATCGACGCCCAGGGTGTCGAGACGTCCCGGGTTCGCTATCTGACGTCGCCGCTGCAGGACCTGGCGAGTGAGGCCCCTGGGCCCTGGCCGCTGGTGGTGTGCCACGCGGTGCTGGAATGGCTGGGCGACCCCAGGGCGGCCATCGATCGCCTGGCTGCGCTGATGGCGCCGGGGGCTCAACTGTCGCTGATGGTGTTCAATCGCGACGCCCTGCGGCTGTCCAACGTTGTAAAGGGCAACCTGGACAAGGCGCTGGAGGACCGGCTCGAGGGCAAGGGGCAGCGCCAGCGACTGACGCCGATCTCGCCGCTGACCCATGACCAGGTGATGGCCTGGACCGAAGAAGCCGGGCTTCGTTGCGAGGGCGTGGCGGGTATCCGGGTGTTCCACGACTACCTGCGTCGCCCGCCCCAGGACGACGAGGAACTCGACAAGCTGGTGGCGCTGGAGCACGCCTATTGCCGCCTGGACCCCCACTGGCGGCTGGGCCGCTATCTGCTCTATACCTTCCGCCGTCCGGCCGACCCCGAGGAGCGTCCATCGCCGCGCGACGGCGGCGCTGACACCCGTGAGGAGACCCCGACATGAGTGCCGAAACCCCGGTGTGCCAACTGCTCGAGCGTCAGGACGCCGACTATCGCGGCTGGTGGTGGGTGGCGCCGCCCCGGGATGGCTGGCTCGAGCAGGGCGAAGGGACCCTGATCAGCGCCGATGTGTCGGTGCGCGCTGCATGGCAGGCCCAGGGGCGCCCGGCGCTGTCTCCGTTCTCGCCCGAGGCTTCGCCGCCGCCGGGGGTGGTGCTGTTCTGGCCCAAGTCCCACGCCCTGGGGGAGTGGTGGCTGTTGTGGCTGTGTCAGGTGTTGCCCGAGGGCACGCCGATGCAGCTGGTGGGCGAGCACCAGGGCGGCATCAAGCGGGTGCTCAAGGTGCTGGCGGCCCTGGGCATGGGCTGTCGCAAGCTCGACAGCGCCCGGCGCTGCTCGCTGTTCGCGACTCGCTCGGCGCCCCAGCCCCTCGACCCGGAAGCGGTGTGGACGCGTTTCGAGGCCGCAGGCTTGACGCTGGCAAGTCATCCCGGCGTCTTCGGACACGGAAAGTTCGACGAGGGCACCGGGCTGCTGATCGAGCAGCTAGAGACCGCCTTGCCCCGGGGCCAGGTGCTCGACATGGGCTGCGGTGACGGCATTCTGGCGGCCTGGATGGCGCAGCAGGGGCGTGATGTCACCGCGGTGGATGTCAGCGCCTTTGCGGTGGAAGCGACCCGGCGCTCGCTGGCGGCCAATGGGCTCCAGGGCGAGGCGCTGGAAAGCGACGTCTACTCGGCGCTGGCGGATCGTCGCTTCGACGCCATCGTCTCGAATCCGCCGTTTCACCAGGAGCGCTCCATCGACTACGGCCCGGCGGCCCGTCTGATCCAGGAGGCGCCGCAGCATCTGACGCCGGGCGGGCAATTGATCCTGGTGGCCAACGCCTTCCTGCCCTACGCAGATCCCCTGGAGAAGGCCTTCGGCGGCTTCGAGATCCTGGCCGACAATGGCCGTTTTCGGGTCTACCGTGCCCGCCTCGCCAGGGGCTAGGTACCAGCCGGGCTAGGCGTCTGTCGGGCTAGGTGTTCTGACCCGGCGTGCGGTAGTGGATCTCGGTGATCAGCCAGGTGGTCTCCCCGCCGGGGGCGGCCACCGTCACTTCGTCGTCCAGCGACTTGCCCAGCAGCGCCTTGGCCAGCGGCGCGTCGACGCTGATCCAGCGCTTGCTGGTGTCGGTCTCGTCGTGGCCGACGATGCGCACTGACATCTCTTCGCCGTCTTCGTCCTCCAGGGTGACGAAGGCACCGAAGAACACCCGATCGGTGTCCGCCGGCAGGCGGTCCACCACCTGCAACTCATCTAGCCGTTTGGTCAGGTAGCGAATGCGGCCGATGACCCGGTTGAGTTCCTTCTTGTTGTAGGTGTAGTCGGCGTTCTCGCTGCGGTCGCCAAGGGCCGCCGCCTCGCCGACCTTGGCCGATAGCTGCGGTCGCTTGACCCGGCTCAGGTGGTCGAGAATGCCCCTCAGGCGCTCGGCACCTTCCAGGGTGATCAGGTTGCTCTTCGGTTCCTGACGGGGATCCTTCGCCGGGTCACGCCAGCGAGTCATGTTGCGGCCTTTCATGGCGATCCTCGGTGAGTCGTTGAATCAGACAAGGTCCACGAGGGTGCCGCGACTTGGGTCAGGTCGCAAGCGCTTTGGGTGGCGGGGGAAAGGTCATGGGAGCGAGGCAGTGAGCGGTCGACGAAGAATGCGACTGGCGAATAAATCAAACGTTCGTTACATTTCGGGGAGGGCGCCAGAACGCGTGTGGCTTTCCGTATCGGGTCACAACGCCAGGGTCAGTGCTCGGCCTGATCGCTTGGCCTGACTGCGCACTACGGCCGCCCACCATGACCACCCAGCATCAGGGTGCATCACAATAACAGTATCCGGAGCCGCCAAATGTCACGAACTCTGTTTTCCGCCTCGCCTGATGTTCCATCTACCGCGTTGCGTCGACGCCCGCGTCGGCTCTTAGCCACGACGGCGCTGACGCTTGTCACCCTGTCCGCCTGCCTCGCCAGCGGCGTGGCGCTGGCCTGGCAGGGTGAGGTCGACCAGCTCAAGAACCGCTGGGAAAGCGTCACCACCTCGAGCGCCTTGTCGGCCCAGGAGGCCCCCTTGACGGCATTGGCCGCCGAGGCCCACGAGCTGAGCTCGGCCAATCCCAACGTCAGCGAGCTGCTGGTGTGGGAGGGCATCATCGAGGCGTCCTTGGCCAAGGCCAAGGGCGGGCTCGGCGCGCTGGACAACGCCAAGGCCGCGCGGCGGGCGCTGGAGCGGGCCATCGCACTGGACGCCAACGGTCTCGATGGCTCGGCCTATGTGACCCTGGGGGCGCTGTATGACCGTGCTCCGGGCTGGCCGGTGGCCTTCGGTGATGACGACAAGGCCGAGGAAATGTTCAAGCGCGCGCTGACGATTCGCCCCGGCGGTATCGACGTCAACTACTACTATGCCGCCTACCTGGCCGACGAGGGACGCGACGCCGAGGCCCGCCAGCACGCCGAGAAGGCCATCGCCGGTGCGGTTCGCGCCGGACGCGAGGCCTCTGATCAGGCGCTCAAGGCCGAGGCGCGCGCCCTGCTCAACGAGCTCTGATCAGGCGCTCGACGAGCTCTGACCCGCGCCGATTTCCCTGTCGTTTCCCGCCTTGACAGGAGGCCCCACCTGGACTCGCCTTGTGGGGCCCCTGACCGATCCGGATAATGGGCCGATCTGTCTGCGGAGGTCCCCATGCCGGAAACGAGCAACATCGATGCCCCCTTTACCGCCCAGGACGTCGAACTGGTGTCACGCGATTGCCTGCACCAGGGCTTCTTTCGTCTGGACAAGCTGATCTTCCGCCATCGCAAGTTCGAAGGTGGCTGGAGCGAGGCGGTGGTGCGCGAGGTGCATAGCCGGCACGACGCCGTGGGCGTCATGCTCTATGACCCCGAGCGCGACAGCGTGGTACTGGTGGAGCAGATCCGTGCCGGTGCAATGGAAGACGCCCACACCCCGTGGAAGCTCGAGTGCGTGGCCGGACTGGTCGACAAGGACGAGTCTGCCGAGGAAGTGGCCCGTCGCGAGGCCCTCGAGGAGGCCGGTTGCGAGGTCGGGGACCTCATCTTGCTGCATAGCTACTATCCTAGTCCGGGTGCCTGCGACGAACGTGTGACGCTTTTCTGCGGTCTCGTCGATACCAGCGGACTGGGTGGGGTGCATGGCCTGGACGAAGAGCACGAGGATATCCGCGTCCATGTGTTGCCATTTCATCGTGCCTGGGAACTTCTCAATCAAGGGAGACTCGATAACGCCATGTGCCTGATCGGCTTTTACTGGCTGGCCGCCGAACGGGCGTCTTTGAGAGCAAGGAGGTAGCGTGACCCAACGCAGCGCCTACGTCACCGATCTGCGCACGTTGCAGAGCGAGTGCACGGCCAACTACATCCGCCTGACGCGCCTGCTGGGCGAGCTGGAAGAGGGCGAAAGTCGCGAGGTCGAACTGCTCAACGGCGAGCGTCGACTCGGTGCCCTGCGTCTGCATGTCGAAGAGCTGGCGCCCTATACCAGCATCATTCGCGTCAGCCAGGAGGGTATCCTCGACGGCGTCATCGACAGCCCGCGCATGCGCGTGCATCTGTATCACGACGTGCGCATGGCCGAGGTCACCGACTTTCAGCGCCGGCGCCACTTCGATGGCCGCTACCGCTATCCCAACGCGCATATGCACCAGCCCGACGAGAAGCTGCAGATCAATCGCTTCCTCGGCGAATGGCTCGATCACGGGCTGGCCCACGGCCACTCGCTGGATCTGCCGCAGTTGCCCTGAGCCGGTTCGCCGTTGCCGCCCGTCGAGAGATCTCCATGCGCCTGATCCAGATTAGCGATTGCCACCTGTACGCCGACCCGATGGCGCGCTCGCGCCGAGGCCTGCCCGCCCATCAGCTGGAGGCGGTGGTCAAGGCGGTGGACGCCGACCGCCCGGACCTAGTGCTGGTCACCGGTGACATCAGTCAGGATGAGTCCGAGGCCGCCTACCGGCTCGCTACCGAGCGATTGAGCGAGCTCGACTGCCCCTGGTTCTGGATTCCCGGCAACCACGATGACGTGGCGCTGATGGGCGCCGAGCGGGACATCCTGCCCGAGGTCGAGGCCGGCCACTGGCGGCTTCTGCAGCTCGATACCCAGCTTGTCGGCGAGGCCTCCGGGCAGCTGGGAGAAGAGGCCCTGGCCGCGCTCGGCGCGCGTCTGGCCGAGGACGATCGCCCGACCCTGATCGCCATGCACCATCCGCCGCTGGCGGTGGGCAGCGCCTGGATCGACGCCCTGGGCCTGGTAGATGCCGACGGCTTCTGGGAGGTGCTGGACGGCTATCCCCAGGTGAAGATGGTGCTGTGCGGTCATGTGCATCAGGCCTTCCATGGCGGGATGTCCCTGGCCCATGGACGGGTCGACGTCTATGCCTGTCCCTCCACCTCTGACCAGTTCCTGCCCGGCAGCGAGGACTTCGCCGTGGACGAGGCGTCGCGCCCCGGCTACCGGGTGGTGGAGTTGAAACGAGAGGGAGAGTGGCAGACCTGGGTGGAGCGCGTCGATATCTAGGAGTCTTACGCTTGGTTCTAAAAAGATAGTTATTAATTCTTTTACGTTATTACTCGCCCCGCAGTATCCTCGCTGACATCTCCACTTTTCCCGTCATGCGAGGTGTCCGGCCATGACCAGCCTTTCCGCACCAGCCCGTGAGCGCGCCGCCCAGGCGTCGCTCACGCCGAAGCGACTGACCCACCTCAAGCAGCTCGAGGCGGAGTCCATCCATATCATCCGTGAAGTGGCCGCCGAGTTCTCGAACCCGGTGATGCTCTACTCCATCGGCAAGGACTCCTCGGTGATGCTTCACCTGGCGCGCAAGGCCTTCCATCCTGGCCCGCCGCCGTTCCCGCTGATGCACGTGGACACCACCTGGAAGTTCCGCGAGATGATCGCTTTCCGCGACCGCATGGCCAAGGAAGCGGGCATGGAGCTGATCGTCCACACCAACGAGGAAGGGCGTGCCGCCGGCATCAACCCCTTCGACCACGGCTCCAGCGGCTATACCGACGTGATGAAGACCCAGGCCCTCAAGCAGGCGCTGGACCAGTACGGCTTCGACGCCGCCTTCGGTGGCGCCCGCCGCGACGAGGAGGCCAGCCGTGCCAAGGAGCGGGTGTTCTCCTTCCGCGACCGCCACCACCGCTGGGATCCCAAGAACCAGCGTCCGGAACTGTGGAATCTGTACAACGCCCGCATCAACAAGGGTGAGTCGATCCGTGCCTTCCCGCTGTCCAACTGGACCGAGCTGGATATCTGGCAGTACATCTACCTCGAGAACATCGACATCGTGCCGCTTTACTTCTCCGCCCCGCGCCCGGTGGTGGAACGCGACGGCATGCAGATCATGGTCGATGACGAGCGCCTGCCCCTGGCCGAGGGCGAAGAGCCCGAGCAGAAGTGGGTGCGCTTCCGCACCCTGGGCTGCTACCCGCTGACCGGTGCGGTGGAGTCGAAGGCCCAGACCCTGCCGGAGATCATCCAGGAGATGCTGCTGACCCGTACCAGCGAGCGCTCCGGCCGTGCCATCGATCATGACCAGGCCGGCTCCATGGAGAAGAAGAAGCGCGAAGGCTACTTCTGACGCCGGCACCGACCGCACGCAGCCACGCGCCTTGCTCCGGCCGACAGTGATCGGGAGCGGGGACGCAGATGACAGATCAAGGGCCCGGCGTCCAGCACGACGTCGGGTCACCATCAGGGGTACAGCATGTCTCACCAGTCCAGTCTGATTGCTGATAACATCGAGCAGTATCTGCACGAGCACGAAAACAAGGACCTGTTGCGGTTCATCACCTGCGGCAGCGTTGATGACGGCAAGTCGACCCTGATCGGTCGCCTGCTGCACGATTCCAAGATGATCTTCGACGACCAGCTGGCGGCCATCACTCAGGCCTCCAAGACCAAGGGCACCACCGGCGAAGAGGTGGATCTGGCGCTGCTGGTCGACGGTCTGCAGTCGGAGCGCGAGCAGGGCATCACCATCGATGTGGCCTATCGCTTCTTCTCCACCGACAAGCGCAAGTTCATCATCGCCGACACCCCGGGGCACGAGCAGTACACCCGCAACATGGCCACCGGTGCCTCCACCGCCGGCCTCGCGGTGATCCTGATCGACGCCCGTTATGGCGTGCAGACCCAGACCCGTCGTCACAGCTTCATCGCCGACCTGCTGGGCATCCAGCATCTGGTCATCGCGGTCAACAAGATGGACCTGGTCGACTACTCCCAGGCGCGCTTCGACGAGATCGTCGCCGACTACCGCGCCTTCGCCGAGCAGCTCGACGCCAGCGACATCCACTTCGTGCCGCTGTCGGCGCTCAAGGGTGACAACGTGGTCGATCGCGGCGAGCGCCTCGACTGGTACCAGGGCCCGGCGCTGCTGGAGCTTCTGGAGACCGTGGAGGTCAGCCGCGACCAGAACCTGAGCGATCTGCGCTTTCCGGTGCAGTACGTCAATCGCCCCAATCTCGACTTCCGCGGCTACGCCGGCACCCTGGAGGCGGGCATCCTGCGCCCCGGCCAGGCGGTCAAGGCGTTGCCGTCCAACAAGCTCAGCCGGGTCGAGCGCATCGTCACCTTCGAAGGCGATCTTGACGATGCCTACCCGGGCCAGGCCATCACCGTGACCCTGGAAGACGAGATCGATATCTCGCGTGGCGACTGGCTGGTGGCGGCGGACGCCGACATCACCCTGTCCAATGCCTTCGACGCCGACATCGTGTGGATGCACGACGACGCCCTCGAGCCTGGGCGTCAGTACGATATCCGCATGGCTGGGCGTGCGGTGGCAGGCCACGTCGACGCCATCCACTATCAGGTCGACGTCAACAGCCTGGAGCGTCATGGCGCCGAGCGACTCGAGCTCAACGCCATCGCCCGCTGCCGGGTGGCGCTGACCGCCGAGGTGCCCATCGATGACTACGCGCGGGTGCCTGGCACCGGCAGCTTTATCGTCATCGACCGGCTGACCAACGTCACCGTGGGCGCCGGCATGATTCGTGGTGCGGCCAGTGTCGAAGGCGGCGCTGCCGAGCAGGTCGACTGGGCCGGCTTCGAGCTGGAACTTAACGCCCTGGTGCGCAAGTACTTCCCCCACTGGGAGGCCAAGGACGTGCGCGAGCTGCTCAAGCGCTGACGTCCGCGACCGGCTTCACCATCGTTGGTTCGCTGCAACAGCGGCCCCTGCGCTACGGCGCAGGGGCCGCTGTCAGATGAGCACTGAAAGAGCACAGTAATAGCGGCGTCTCAGTGGCCTGGTTGAATCAGAATACTAGTGCTTTTCGATGGGTTTAACTCCAACTGCGCAGCCAGATGGTGGCGGGCTGGTGCCTGGGCTAGACCAAAGGCAGGATGCGTCGCGTGTGACGTCATGACGACGTCTTCCATTCCCCCACGGAAGCAGGGAGGGCACGAACATGGTGGCCTGCCATCTCTATGACAATATCGAAATCGCCTGCCTGTACCATTTTCCGGTCAAGCTGTCGCTGCGAGACGGTGACGAGAAGCACGGCGAGGCACTGGATACCGCCTTCAACGAGGATCGCGAGGAGTGTCTGTCGCTGAAGACAGAGCGCGGCGAGCGCATGATAGTGCTCTACGACATTACCCGCATGGAAGTGCTGGTCGACAACCCCCATTTCATGGTGCTGGACTTCGTCTGACGCGAATCCGCCACTGACATAGCCCCTGACACCGCCCCTGACACAGCCCCTGACGACGACGCCCCGCTGACCGGATCAGCGGGGCGTCGCGTCTTATGGGGGCAGGGGGGGCAGGGGGTACGGGATCAGGCTGGGCGCGTCGCGATCACGACGGCCCGACGTGGGGCCGGGTGTCCCTCGCGGGTCAGGTGGGGGCGCTCAGGGTCCAGGAAGTCACCCAGCGACTGAAAGGTCATCCAGTCGGTGGAGCGCTGCTCCTCCAGGCTGGTGGGGGCTTCATCCACCACCCGAACGTCGCAAAAGCCGACCTTCTCGAGCCAGCCCACCAGGGCGCGCGACGACGGCAGGAAGTAGACATTGGGCATCGCCGCGTAGCGATCGCCCGGCACCAGCACCCGGGTCTCGTCGCCTTCCACCACCAGCGTCTCGAGTACCAGTTCGCCGCCCCGACGCAGGGCGTCGCGTAGCTGCATCAGGTGGTCGAGGGGGGAAGGGCGGTGGTAGAGCACGCCCATGGAGAACACGCTGTCGAAGAAGCCCAGGCCCTGGGGCACATCGTCGATGCCCACCGGCAGGAAGTGGGTACGCCCGCCGTCGGCATCGCCGACGAAGTGCTTGACCGCCTGGAACTGCCAGTAGAAGCGCGGTGAGGGATCGATCACCAGCACGAAGTCGGCACCGGCGCCGGCCATGCGCCAGGCGTGATAGCCGTTGCCGCCACCCACGTCGAGCACCCTTCGACCGCGCAGCGGCGACAGGTGCGGCGCCAGCCGCTGCCACTTCCAGTCCGAACGCCACTCGGTATCGATCGCGATGCCTGCCAGCCGGTACGGGCCCTTGCGCCACGGCATCAGCGCGCGCAGCAGGTTCTCGCTCTGGCGACGACGGCTGTCATCAAGCTCCAGCTCGACCGTGACCTCGTCGCGATCGAGCTGGACATGGCGCTTGTCGGGCAGCGCCGGCAGCTTGGCCACCGCCTTCTCCCAGGCCGGCAGGTCGCCGTGACGCTGGCGGTCGAGGCCACGGGCGAACTGCTCGGGCAGGCGGGCAAGCCAGTCGCCCATGCCGGCGTGGCGGAAGGATTGCTCGAGAAAGGCGCGGTACACATCGCGCTGATGCTCGGGAATCATTTGAAGGCCACCATGGAGGCGAAGTTCAGATACTGAAACCAGGTCAGCGAGCGCGCAAAGCCTACCCGCGCCAGGCGCTGGTGGTGCTGCTCCAGGGTGTCGGGCACCAGCACGTTCTCCAGCGCGTTGCGCTTCTGGCTGATCTCCAGGTCGCTGTAGCCATTGGCACGCTTGAAGTCGTGATAGCGCTCCACCAGCCAGGCATTGTCCTGTTCGTCACCGGCCTTGATCTTCTCCGACAGGATCAATACACCGCCGGGCTCCAGCGCCTGGTAGAGCTTCTCGAGTACACCGTCGCGGTCTTCCGGGGCCAGAAACTGCAGCGTGAAATTCAACACGATCATGCCGCTGGGACGGTAGTCGAGGTGGCGGATGTCGCCTTCGATCACCTCGATGGCGTGGTCGGGGCACTCGTGCTCGAGGGTCTGGCGGGCGCGCTCGACCATCGCCGGGGACAGGTCTACCCCGGTCAGGCTGAAGGCGTCCTTGGGTAGCTGGCCGGCCAGCGCCAGGCCCACGGCGCCAAGCGAGCAGCCAAGGTCATAGACGTGGGCGCCGTGGCGCAGGTGGCGCTCGGCGATCACCCCCAGCATGCCGAGGATCTGGCCATAGCCGGGGACCGATCGGCGAATCATGTCGGGGAAGCAGGCGACGACTCGCTCGTCGAACGAAAAGCGCGCCACCTTGTCCAGGGGTGTGGAAAAGATGGCGTCACGGTAAGATGCGTCACTCATGGATTGCCAGTGTTGTCGGGCTCGGGGGGAGTGATTGTACGCGCCCCGCGGTCAGGCTGCACGATGAGGCTTGCCGTCGCCGTTCGGCCCAGCTTTGCCCACCAGACAGGGCCCAAGGAGAGGAATCATGCCATCGATCGATCAAACGCCGGCCTGGCAGGCGTTGAAGCAGAAGGCACAGGAAGTCGGCAAGCGCCACCTGTGCGACATGTTTCGCGAGGATGCCGGGCGATTTGCCACCTTCAGCCACGAGGCTGCGGGGCTGAAACTCGACCTGTCCAAGCAGCGCTGGGACCAGCAGACCCTCGAGGATCTGCTGGCGCTGGCCGACGAGGCCGGCGTGCCCGACGCCATCCGTCGGCTGCTGGCCGGTGAGCGGGTCAACGTCAGTGAGGACCGTCCTGCGCTGCATACCGCGCTGCGTCTGCCGCAGGATGCGTCTCTGGTGGTCGAAGGCGAGGATCTGGTGCCGGCGGTGCACGCCACCCTGGACAAGATGGCGACCATGGTCGAGCGCTTCCATTCCGGCCAGTGGCGCGGCGCCACCGGCAAGCCGATCCGTGACGTGGTCAACCTGGGGGTCGGGGGCTCCGACCTGGGGCCGCTGATGGTGACCCACGCCCTGGCCGACTATCGCCCGGCGGATACCCATCCGGTCGAGGTCCACTTCGCCTCGACCATGGACGGCTCCCAGTTGGTCGACTACCTGATGCGCTTCGACCCCGAGACCACGTTGTTCGTGCTGTCGTCGAAGTCCTTCACCACCATCGATACCCTGTCAAACGCCAACACCGCGCGGGACTGGCTGCTGTCCCGGCTGGTCGAGGCGCGCCAGGAGGGCGTGGATCGCGAACTGGTGCTGCGCCAGCACTTTATCGGTGTCTCGGCAAGCCCGGACAAGATGGCCGAGTGGGGCATCGCCTGCGACCACCAGCTCGAGTTCTGGGAGTGGGTCGGCGGGCGCTACTCGCTGTGGGGTGGCATCGGCCTGCCCATCGCCCTGGTCATCGGCATGGACGGCTTCCGCGACTTCCTGGCCGGCGCCCACGCCATGGACGTGCACTTCCAGAAGGCGCCGCTCGAGGACAATCTGCCGGTGCTGCTGGCGCTGGCCGGTATCTGGAACAACAACTTCCTGGATATCCGTGCCCACTCGATTCTGCCCTACGACGGACGCCTGGAATACTTCGCTGCCTACCTCGAACAGCTCGAGATGGAGTCCAACGGCAAGTCGGTGACCAACGACGGCGATATCGTCGACTACTCCACCTGTCCGGTGCTGTGGGGCCAGCTCGGGCCCAACGCCCAGCACGCCTTCTACCAGTTGCTGCACCAGGGCACCCAGGCGGTGGAGTGCGACTTTATCGCGCCGCTGGCCCGCTACGATGACGTCGAGGATCCGGCCACCCGCGAGCACCTGATGGGCCAGCACCGGCTGACGCTGGCCAACTGCTTCGCCCAGTCCCGTGTATTGATGCTCGGAGACGACGCCATCGCCGATGACGGTCCCAGGCCCGAGCACAAGCGCTATCGTGGCAACCAGCCCTCGACCACCCTGCTGCTGGAGCGGTTGACCCCGCAGACCCTGGGCGCGTTGATCGCCCTCTACGAGCACAAGGTGTTCGTCCAGGCCACCATCTGGGGCATCAATCCCTTCGACCAGTGGGGCGTTGAACTGGGCAAGAAGATCGCCAACGAGACCCGTGACATCATCGAGGGGCGCCAGGGCCTGGAGGCGATGGATGACTCCACCCGTGGGCTGATCGAGGCCACCTGGCAAGCCGCGCGGGACTGATGGCCGTTGGCATGCGTGATGGCGACAGCGCCCCTGCAGGCGCAGGGGAGGGTCGAAAACTGGCCATTTATACAGGTTTTCCGTTATGCTGAGCCCATCAACAGCGTCGAGTGCTGCCGCAGCGAGCGGCGTGCTCTACCTGCATGGATTCAATAGTGCCGGCGCCTCGCCCAAGGCGCGGCTGATCAAGGCCGCCTGTGCGGAGCTGGGGCTTCCCTGCGAGACCCCGGACCTGTCCTCGCAGGCGGCCGACGCCCTGCGGCTCGCCGAATCGCTGTTACCCCGGCTGGGGCCCAGCCCGATGCTGATGGGCAGCTCCATGGGCGGCTTTCTGGCCACGGTGCTGGCAGAGCGCCATGAGCTGCCGGCGGTACTGGTCAATCCGGCGGTGCGACCGGCCAGGCTGGTCGACACCATGCTCGGCGAGAGCTTCGTCAACGCCTATACCGGTGAGCGCTTCGTGGTCGGGCAGAGCCACCGTGACCAGATCGCCGAGATGACGCCGGAGGTGGTGGCCCCCGGGCGCTATCTGCTGCTGCTGGTGACCGAGGACGAGACGCTGGACAGCGCCGACGCCTTCGCCGCCTACCGCGGGGCCAAGGCGATCCTGCATCCCGGCGGCGAGCACGGCTTCAATGCCCTGGCCGACTACCTGCCGGCGGTGTTCGCCCACGGCGGTCACGCCCTGGCGCCCGGGCGAGTGGCGCCGGTACCGGCCGAGTGAGCCGTTCAGTCGACGGCGCAAAGACGATCCCAGTCATCCTGATGATGGACCACGCATGACCCAATACAGTGCCAGTTCGATCGAGGTGCTTTCCGGGCTGGAGCCCGTTCGCAAGCGCCCCGGCATGTACACCGACACCTCCCGCCCGAATCACCTGGTCCAGGAGGTCATCGACAACAGCGTCGACGAGGCGCTCGCCGAACACGCCAACGAGATCCGCGTGGTACTGCGGGACGACGGCGGCATCGAGGTGACGGACAACGGTCGCGGCATGCCCATCGACGTTCACCCGGAGCACGGGGTGTCGGGGATCGAGCTGATCATGACTCGGCTGCACGCCGGCGGTAAGTTCTCCTCGTCGAGCTACCGCTTCTCTGGCGGCCTGCACGGGGTCGGGGTGTCGGTGGTCAACGCCCTGTCGCGACGCCTCGAGGTCGAGGTCCTGCGCGACGGCGAGCGCCACGCCATGGCCTTCGAGCACGGCGACAAGGTCGAGGACCTGCACGTCATCGGCACCGCGGCCAAGCGTGCCAAGGGCACCCTGGTGCGCTTCTGGCCGGATACCAGCTACTTCGATAGCCCCAACCTGGCGGTAGGGCGGCTCAAGCACCTGCTGCGGGCCAAGGCGGTACTCTGCCCCGGGCTCAAGGTGGAACTGGTGGAAGCCGACGGCACCGCCACCACCTGGCAGTTCGCGGACGGTCTGCGCGACTATCTGGCCCAGACCACCGACGGCTACGAGGTGCTGCCGAGCTCGCCCTTCGTCGGTCACTTCGCCGACGATGAGCAGGGGGTGGACTGGGCGATTCAGTGGTTGCCCGAAGGCGGCGACTCGCTGATGGAAAGCTACGTCAACCTGATCCCCACCGCCCAGGGCGGCACCCACGTCAACGGCCTGCGCTCGGGGCTGCTCGAGGCACTCAAGGAATTCTGCGAGTACCGCAGCCTGCTGCCGCGCGGGGTCAAGCTGACCGCCGAGGACCTGTGGGAGCGGGTCGCCTACGTGCTGTCGGTAAAGATGCTCGATCCGCAGTTCGCCGGCCAGACCAAGGAGCGGCTGTCGTCACGCACCGTGGCGGGCTTCGTCTCCGGCGTCGTCAAGGACGCCTTCTCGCTGTGGCTCAACCACCACGTCGACCAGGCCGAGGCGCTGGCCGAGCTGGTGATCAGCGCCGCCCAGCGGCGCCAGAAGAGCTCGAAGAAGGTGGCGCGCAAGAAGGTCACCTCCGGCCCGGCGCTGCCCGGCAAGCTGGCCGACTGCAGTGGCCAGGACCCTGCCTTGAGCGAGCTGTTTCTGGTCGAGGGTGACAGCGCCGGGGGCAGCGCCAAGCAGGCGCGCAACCGCGAGACCCAGGCGATCCTGCCGCTGCGCGGCAAGATCCTCAACACCTGGGAGGTCGATTCCCACGATATCTACGGCTCCCAGGAGGTCCACGACATCGCCGTGGCCATCGGCGCCGATCCGGCCAGTGCCGACCTGTCCAAGCTGCGCTATCACAAGATCTGCATCCTCGCCGATGCCGACTCCGACGGGCTGCACATCGCCACCCTTCTGTGCGCGCTGTTCGTGCGCCACTTTCCGTCGCTGGTCGACGCCGGCCACGTCTTCGTCGCCATGCCGCCGCTTTACCGCATCGACCTTGGCAAGGAGGTCTACTACGCCTTGGACGAGAGCGAGAAGGCGGCCATCCTGCGCAAGCTGGAAGGCAAGCGCGGCACCCCCAACGTGCAGCGCTTCAAGGGCCTTGGCGAGATGAGCCCGCTGCAGCTGCGCGAGACCACCATGGCGGTAGAGACCCGGCGGCTGGTACAGCTGACCCGGGAGGAGGGCGACGGCACCATGGAGATGATGGACATGCTGCTGGCCAAGAAGCGCGCCTCGGACCGCAAGAGCTGGCTCGAGGACTACGGCAACCTGGCGGATATCGAAGTGTGACGGGCCGCCATCGCGGTGACTTGCACGCAGTGACGCTCCCGGATTTCACGTCGTCGGTTCAGGCGACCAGGATTGAGAACGAGGGATCATGACTCTGGACATTGAGGTGGCGGAGGGCGACGTCGAGCGACTGTCCCTGCGCGAATACACCGAGAAGGCCTACCTCGACTATTCGATGTACGTCATTCTCGACCGGGCCCTGCCCCATATCGGCGACGGCATGAAGCCGGTGCAGCGGCGCATCATCTACGCCATGCGCGAGTTGGCGTTGAACGCCAACGCCAAGTACAAGAAGTCGGCGCGTACCGTCGGCGACGTGCTCGGCAAGTTCCACCCCCACGGTGACAGCGCCTGCTACGAGGCCATGGTGCTGATGGCCCAGTCGTTCAGCTATCGCTATCCGCTGGTGGACGGCCAGGGCAACTGGGGTAGCCCGGACGATCCCAAGTCCTTTGCCGCCATGCGCTACACCGAAGCGCGGCTGTCAAAGTTCGCCGAGGTACTGCTCAGCGAACTCGGCCAGGGCACCGTGGACTGGGCGCCCAACTTCGATGGCACCATGAACGAGCCGGTGGTGCTGCCGGCACGTCTGCCCCACGTGCTGCTCAATGGCGGCACCGGCATCGCCGTGGGCATGGCCACCGACATCCCGCCGCACAACGTGCGCGAGGTGGTCGAGGCCACCTGCGAGGTGCTGCGCAATCCCGGCGTCACCACCGCCGACCTGATGGCGCACCTGCCTGGTCCGGACTTTCCCACCCGGGCGGAGATCATCACCCCGCGCGCGGATCTTCGAAAGCTCTACGAGAGCGGTCGCGGCAGCGTCAAGATGCGCGCCCGCTACGAGCAGGAAGAGGGCCAGGTGGTGATCACCGCGCTGCCCTACCAGGTCAGCGGGGCCAAGGTGCTGGAGCAGATCGCGGCGCAGATGCAGGCCAAGAAGCTGCCCATGGTGGCCGACCTGCGCGACGAGTCGACCCACGAGGAGCCGACCCGTCTGGTGATCGAGCCGCGCTCCAATCGGGTCGATATCGAGTCGCTGATGGCGCACCTGTTCGCCACCACCGACCTCGAGAAGAACGTGCGGGTCAATCTCAACGTGATCGGCCTCGACGGCCGCCCGCGGGTGATGCCGCTGCCGGAGCTGCTCGGCGAATGGCTCGACTTCCGCCGCACCACGGTGCGCCGTCGCCTCGAGCACCGGCTGGGCAAGGTCAACGACCGCCTGCACCTGCTCGAAGGCCTGTTGATCGCCTACCTCAATATCGATGAGGTGATCCGCATCATCCGCGAGGAGGATGAGCCCAAGAGCGCGCTGATGGCAGCCTTCGGTCTGACCGACCGTCAGGCCGAGGCGATCCTGGAGCTGCGCCTGCGCCACCTGGCCAAGCTCGAGGAGATGAAGATCCGCACCGAGCAGGACGAGCTCGAGGCGGAGCGCAAGCGTCTTGAAGAGCTGCTCGGCAACGAGGCAGCGATGACCGACCTGATCGAGCAGGAGCTGCGCAAGGCCGCCGAGGAGCACGGCGACGAGCGCCGCTCGCCGATCGTCGAGCGCGAGGAAGCCAGGGCGCTGTCCGAGGTCGAACTGGTGGGTGCCGATCCGGTGACGGTGGTGCTGTCCGAAAAAGGCTGGATTCGTGCCGCCAAGGGCCACGACATCGACCCCTCCGGGTTGTCCTACAAGGCCGGTGACGCCTTCCATCTGGCCGCGCGAGGCAAGACCAACCAGCCGCTGGTGCTGCTCGATGACACCGGCCGGGCCTATACCCTGCCGGCCCACCAGCTGCCAAGTGCCCGTGGCCAGGGCGAGCCGGTCACCGGCAAGGTCAACGTGGTGGCCGGCGCGCACATGGCCGGCGTCATGCTGGCACCGGGGGACGCCCGCTTCCTGCTGGCCTCCGACGGCGGCTACGGCTTCGTCGCCCGGCTCGAGGACCTGACCGGCAAGAACCGTTCCGGCAAGGCGGTGCTGAGCCTGCCCAAGGGCTGCAATGTGCTGCCCCCGGTGGAGCTGCCGGCGGCCGAGGAATTGACCGTGGCCACGGTCTCCAACGAAGGCCGACTGCTGCTGTTCCCGCTGGACCAGTTGCCGGAGATGTCCAAGGGCAAGGGCAACAAGATGCTGGATATTCCCGGCGCCCGGGCGGCCCGGCGCGAAGAGTTTGTGCGCGGCCTGGTGGTGCTGGCGCCTGGGGATACCCTGGTGGTGCACGCCGGCAAGCGCAAGCTGTCGCTCAAGAACGGTGAGCTCGACTACTATCGGGGAGATCGCGGACGGCGAGGCAGCAAGCTGCCACGCGGGCTGCAGAAGGTCGACCGGCTCGAGCGCCTCGAGGCGTAACCCTTACGACGGTACGGCGCCCGCCGGTTGCTGCGGGTGCCCAAGGAAGACACACCATGACACGACGAATCCTGATGCGCGCCACCGGCCGGGCCCGCCCTGGCCAGCTGGCCGGCCTGGGGCGGATCCTGGCCCGCAGCGGCGCGCGCCTTCTGGACATCAACCAGAGCGTGACCTTCGGTATCGTCTCGCTGGAGGCGCTGGTAGCGCTTGACCACGAGGCCGACCTGGAAGGCGCCCTGTCGGGCGCCGGCGATGAGCTGGGCCTGGACGTCCAGGCGATCCAGATCAGCGCCGAGGAGTACCACCGCTGGAGCGAGACCGCGAGTCAGCCGCGCCTGATCATGACCCTGCTGGCGCCGCGACTGCCCGCCGGCATCCTGGCCGAGGTGGGGGCGCTGACCGCCGAGCACGGGTTGACGGTGGAGTTGATCCATCGCCTGTCCGGGCGCGAGCCGCTGGACGGCGAGGCACCGGCCCAGGGTAGCTGCGTCGAGTGCTGGCTGCGCGGCGAGGACGTGGACCTCGAGTCGCTGCGCGAGAAGGCGCTGGCGCTGGGTGCGACCCACGGGGTCGATATCGCCCTGCAGGAAGACTCCATCTGGCGCACCCACCGTCGCCTGGTGTGCTTCGACATGGACTCGACCTTGATCAAGGCCGAGGTCATCGACGAGCTGGCGCGCCGCCACGGGGTCTACGACGAGGTCGCCGAGGTGACCGAGCGGGCCATGCGCGGTGAGCTCGACTTCCAGCAGAGCTTCCGTGAGCGCATGGCCAAGCTGAAGGGCCTGGACGAGTCGGTGCTGGCCGAGATCGCCGAAGAGCTGCCGCTGATGGACGGGGTGGAGCAGTTGATGGCCCAGCTCAAGCGGCTGGGCTACCGCACCGCCATCCTGTCCGGCGGCTTCACCTACTTCGCCCGCCATCTGCAACAGCGGCTGGGCTTCGACGAGATCCATGCCAATGAGCTGGTGATCGAGAACGGCAAGGTCACCGGCGAGGTGCGCGAGCCGATCGTCGATGCCGATCGCAAGGCCGCGTTGTTGCACCAGATCGCCCAGCGCGAGGGGATCGCCATGGAACAGACCATCGCCGTGGGCGATGGCGCCAACGATCTCAAGATGCTGGCCGCCGCCGGGCTCGGTATCGCCTTTCGGGCCAAGCCGCTGGTGCGTGCCCAGGCCCGTCAGAGCATCTCGACCCTGGGGCTTGACGCCGTGCTCTATCTGATCGGCTATCGCCAGGCGGATCTGTCCTGCCAGACGCCGGGCCACGACTAGTCCGGACGACATCGTCGCTCGGACGCGATGTTCACCGCATGCTGCAAGGGAGCCCAGGGCTCCCTTTTTTTGTGCCTCCCATTCCCACTCGGTCCAGCTAGCCTGGACGCTGTCGCGAACCTGGTAGCGACATGGCGCTGCAGGCACCCGCGAAGCAAAGTTCCCTCGTTCGGGACGAGCCACTGACCGCAAATCCGAGGGAAAGGTCGTTGCAAGCGGCCGAGATCAAACAGTGGTGGTGGAGCGATATAACCTGATCGGGGTCGTTATTATGTACGTCGAAAGGCGTAGTTGACACGAGTCAGCAGAGAGGTGTGTACGGCGGTTTCGGTAGCCTCAAGGGGCCAAAAAGAGAGTAGCCTGAATTGGCAAACTTTTGGTCCCCACGAGGAAACCCTTCCCATGGAAAATGACACAGGAAAGCTGAGACTCGGCGCCTTGCTTGCGCTGGTCGTCGGCTCGATGATCGGGGGCGGTATCTTTTCGCTTCCGCAGAATATGGCGGCGAGCGCCGCACCAGGGGCGGTGCTGATCGGCTGGGGAATTACCGCGGTCGGCATGCTGGCACTGGTGTTCGTCTTCCAGGCGTTGGCCAATCGCAAGCCGGAACTCGACGCCGGCATCTATGCCTACGCCAAGGCCGGTTTCGGCGACTATCTTGGCTTCTCTTCCGCCTGGGGCTACTGGATCAGTGCCTGGCTCGGCAATGTCAGCTACTTCGTTCTGTTGTTCAGCACCCTGGGCTTCTTCTTCCCCATCTTCGGCGAGGGTAATACGCCGGCGGCCATTGGCTGTGCATCGATCCTGTTGTGGGCGGTTCACTTCCTGGTGGCCAGGGGCATCCAGCAGGCGGCGTTCATCAATTTGGTGACCACCATCGCCAAGATCGTCCCGCTGATCATGTTCATCGTGCTGGCCGCCATCGGCTTTCATCTGGACGTCTTCACCATGGACTTCTGGGGCACCGGCAACGCCGATCTTGGCAGCGTGATGGACCAGGTTCGCAACATGATGCTGGTCACCGTCTGGGTATTTATCGGTATCGAGGGTGCCAGCATCTATTCCGCCAAGGCTCGCGATCGTCGCGATGTCGGGCGCGCCACCGTGATCGGCTTTGTCGGTGTGCTTCTGCTGTTGGTGATGGTCAATGTGCTGTCCATGGGCATCATGAGCCAGCCGGAACTCGCCGAGCTCAAGAACCCGTCCATGGCGCTGGTGCTGAGCCAGGTGGTCGGCCCCTGGGGCGGTCATCTGATCAGCCTGGGCCTGGTGATCTCGCTGCTCGGCGCCTTGCTGTCCTGGACACTTCTGTGCGCCGAGATTCTTCACGCGGCCTCCAGCGACGGCACCATGCCTGAACTGTTGAGCAAGGAAAACGCCAACAAGGTGCCGGTCAACGCCCTGTGGCTTTCCAACGGCCTGATCCAGCTCTTTCTGCTGCTGACGCTGGTCAACGAGTCCACCTACCTGAGCCTTCTTTACCTCGCAAGCTCGATGATCCTGGTGCCTTACCTGTGGTCGGCGGCCTACGCCCTGTTGCTCGCGGTAAAGGGAGAAACCTACGAGAAGGAGCCTGAGGTACGCCGCAAGGATCTGTTTGTCGGCGGCCTGGCTACCCTCTACGCGATCTGGCTGCTGTTTGCCGGCGGTATCGACTATCTGTTGCTGTCGGCGCTGCTTTACGCCCCCGGTGCCGTGTTCTTCTACAAGGCCAAGAGCGAGCGTGATGAAAAGGTCTTTACCCCCATCGAGAAGATTATCTTCGCGGTCACTATCGCCTCGGCGCTGGTGGCCACGCTGGGGCTCTATCAGGGGTGGTTGAGTCTGTAGCTAGACCTCGATGTTCAACATGTTACAGCGGTCAGGTTCATTGATGATGCGGTAGTGACAGTCCCGCAAAAGGGAAGGAGAAACAGAATGAAAAGTGGATCTTCACGATTGGGTGTCTATTCCGAGGTAGGCAAGCTTCGCAAGGTCATGGTGTGCTCGCCAGGGCTTGCTCATCAGCGACTGACCCCCAGTAACTGTGATGACCTTCTGTTCGATGATGTGCTGTGGACCAACCAGGCCAAGCGTGACCACTTCGACTTCGTGACCAAGATGCGCGAGCGTGACATCGAAGTGCTCGAGATGCACAACCTGCTCACCGAAACCCTCGAAAATCGCGACGCCATGCGCTGGATTCTCGAGCGCAAGGTGACCTCCAACCTGGTCGGCTTTGGCCTTGCCGATGAGGTCCGCGCCTGGCTCAGTGAACTGGAGCCACGGCGTCTGGCCGAGTTCCTGATCGGCGGGGTGTCCTGGGCCGACATTACCGAGAGCCACGGAGGCGAGACCCTCAAGACCTTCCGTGACTATCTGGGACAGTCCAGTTTCGTGCTGCCGCCGCTTCCCAACACCCTGTTCACCCGGGATACCACCTGCTGGATCTACGGCGGGGTGACGCTCAATCCGATGTTCTGGCCGGCCCGCCGCCAGGAAACGCTGCTGACCTCGGCGATCTATCGCTTCAACCCGCGCTTCGCCGGCGCCGACTTCAAGGTGTGGTACGGCAATCCCGACCAGGACCACGGTTCGGCCACCCTGGAGGGCGGCGACGTGATGCCGGTGGGCAACGGCGTGGTATTGATCGGCATGGGCGAGCGCACCTCGCACCAGGCCATCGGTCAGGTAGCGAGCGCCCTGTTCCGGGCCGGCGAGGCCGAACGGGTGATCGTGGCGGGACTGCCCCGGTCGCGTGCCGCCATGCACCTGGACACCGTCTTCAGCTTCTGCGATCGCGACCTGGTGACGGTCTTCCCTGACGTGGTCAAGGACATCGTTCCCTTCAGTCTGCGCCCCGACGAGAGCAAGCCCAGTGGCATCGACGTGCGCCGCGAGAAGGGGAGCTTCATCGAGGTGGTGGCCGAGGCGCTGGGACTTCCGAAACTGCGAGTGGTGGAGACCGGTGGAGACAGCTTCGAGGCCGAGCGCGAACAGTGGGACGACGGCAACAATGTGGTAGCCCTGGAGCCAGGCGTGGTGGTTGGCTATGACCGCAACACCTACACCAACACCCTGCTGCGCAAGGCCGGGGTCGAGGTGATCACCATCAGCGCCAGTGAACTGGGCCGTGGACGGGGCGGCGGTCACTGCATGACCTGTCCGATTCAGCGAGATCCCGTCGACTTCTGACGACGTCGTTACGCGTTACTTCGCTTTTTCTTACTGTGAAGGCGGCTGCCCAGGTGGCCGTCAAGGAGACCCTCATGTCCTTCAATATCCACAACCGTCACCTGCTGTCGTTGATGCATCACTCCGAGCGCGAGCTGCGCTACCTGCTGGACCTGTCGCGGGACCTCAAGCGGGCCAAGTACAGCGGCTGCGAGGCCCAGCGACTCAAGGGCAAGAACATCGCCCTGATCTTCGAGAAGACCTCCACCCGGACCCGCTGCGCCTTCGAGGTGGCCGCCTATGACCAGGGCGCCAACGTCACCTACATCGATCCCACCTCGTCCCAGATCGGGCACAAGGAGTCCATGCGCGATACCGCCCGGGTACTGGGGCGCATGTACGACGCCATCGAGTACCGCGGCTTCAGCCAGGAGGTGGTCGAGGAGCTGGCGGCGTTCTCCGGGGTGCCGGTCTACAACGGCCTGACCGACGAGTACCACCCGACCCAGATGATCGCCGACGTCCTGACCATGCGCGAGCACGCCGAGAAGCCGTTGCACCAGATCTCCTTCGCCTACCTGGGCGATGCCCGCAACAATATGGGCAACTCGCTTCTGCTGATCGGCGCCAAGCTGGGCATGGACGTGCGGATCGCCGCGCCACGTTCGCTGTGGCCGGACGAGGAGCATCTGGCCAACTGCCGGCGCTTCGCCGAGGACAGCGGCGCGCGCATCTGCCTGACCGAGGACCCCCGCGAGGCGGTCAGGGGCGTCGACTTCATCCACACCGACGTCTGGGTGTCCATGGGCGAGCCGGTGGAGGCCTGGGCCGAGCGCATCGACCAGTTGCTGCCCTACCAGGTCAACAAGGCGCTGATGGAGGCCGCCGGCAACCCCAGGGTCAAGTTCATGCACTGCCTGCCGGCCTTCCACAACTGTGACACCAAGGTGGGGCGCCAGGTCGCCGAGCAGTACCCGATGCTGAAGGACGGCATCGAGGTCACCGAGGAGGTGTTCGAGTCGCCGGCCTGCATCGCCTTCGAACAGGCAGAGAACCGCATGCATACGATCAAGGCGGTGATGGTCTCGACCCTTGGCGATGTGTAAGCCACGCACCAACGGATCGGCAAGATAGCCTGGCGGCCCCTGGGCCGCCAGCAACCCCGAACGGGAAGGACACTGTTATGCGTATCACGATTGCCCTTGGTGGCAACGCCCTGTTGCGGCGTGGCGAGGTCATGAACGGCGAGGCCCAGCGCGCCAACATTCGCATCGCCTGCGAGCAGATCGCGCGCATCGCATCAGGCAACGAGCTGGTGATTGCCCATGGCAACGGGCCCCAGGTCGGCCTGCTTGCCCTGCAAGGAGCAGCCTACGACGAGGACAACGCCTTTCCTCTGGATGTGTTGGGTGCCGAGACCGAAGGCATGATCGGTTACATGATCGAGCAGGAACTCGGCAACCTGTTGCCGCCGGAGGTGCCCTTTGCGTCGCTGTTGACCCAGGTCGAGGTGGACGCCGATGACCCGGCCTTCCAGCAGCCGAGCAAGCCCATCGGTCCCATCTACCCGCGCGACGAGGCTTGCCGGCTGGCGGAGCTCAAGGGCTGGACCATGGCGCGAGACGGCGATCACTACCGCCGCGTTGTGCCGAGCCCTAGACCCAAACGGATCTTCGAGATTCGCCCGCTGCGCTGGCTTCTGGAGAAGGGCACCGTGGTGATCTGTGCCGGCGGTGGCGGCATCCCCACGGTCTACGGGGAGGATGGCAAGCTCGAGGGCATCGAGGCGGTCATCGACAAGGACCTGTGCTCATCGCTGTTGTCACAGCAACTCGCCAGCGATCTTCTGATCATCGCCACCGATGTGGACGGGGTCTATCTGGACTGGGGGACCCCGCATAGCCGTCGGGTGGCGATGGCCGATCCCGATAGCCTGGAAGCCCAGGGTTTTGCCGCAGGATCCATGGGGCCCAAGGTGCAGGCGGCCTGTGAGTTTGCTCGTTCAAGCGGCAAGACTGCAGTTATCGGGGCGCTGGCCGATATCGAGGCTATCGTCGCAGGCCACGCCGGCACTCGGGTGAGTATCAGGGCCACCGGCATAAGCTTCGCCCAGGAGACGACGACTCCTTGAAGGAGGAGCGGGACATGCCTGGTTGCCTGCCCTCGTCTGGAGGTGGCTGGCTACCGCCGATGGGGGAGCGCTCTCCAGGTTGACGATCGTTAGGATGGAGCCCTCGGAATGGCGTTAGGGGCGCCAACGCCACGGAAGGCGTTCTGGCCGGGTGGTTATCCACCCGGCCGTTTTTATGCGTTCCGACTAGGTTCGCTGGTGGTCATTGCCGCTTATTTTGCCAGCTCGTCGGCCATGCAGTTGGCGTAGAAGGTGACCGCCGCCGGCCAGTCAGAGAACACCGCCTTGACCCCGATATCGCGGGCCATCACGTCAAGTGCCACCATCTTGTCGCCATCGTTGTCGACGACATTGTCGATGGTCTGGTGGTACCAGGCACCGTCACGGGTCAGCGGCGCCGAGCGCTCGAAGGACCAGGCGATCAGCTCTAGTCCTGCCTCCATGGCCTTCTCGGCGTAGACCGATGGCACGATGGGCCGGTCTTCGCTGTCCCCCTCGGCCAGCAGCATCCACATCGGCGGGGCCAGAATCTTCACCCCCATATCGGCCAGCTCCTGCATCGACGGCTCCCAGCTTGCGGGGTCGGTCACGTCGAAGCCTTCCACGTCATAGCGATCGTCCAGGTACACCGCCTGGTCGGCGAACTCGGTGTTGTCGACCCAGTAGCGCACGTCATCGAGCAGAAACGACTGGGGAAAGACGTCTTCCGGGGGCACGCCGGCCTCGACGTACTCGTCGATCAGCTTCTGGGCATAGTCCTGCTGGCTCATGCCGTCGAAGGGCATCTCGACGCTCGGTGTCTTCAGCTCCGGGGTCATCTTGACGCCCAGGTCCTGAAACAGCGCGATGCTTTCGGCGTGACTCATCAGGGTACCGCGATCGGCATAGAGCTCGGTGCGCCAGCGCGGGTTGCCGGCCAGGTAGGCCTCCAGGGTGTCGGCGCTGGTGTCGACGCCGTCCATGCGGCCTTCCAGGGTCTTGAACTCGGCCAGGGTGATGTCGCTGGTGCAGCACTGGACGTCGGCGGCGTTGGTCAACTTGCCATCGGCATCGAAGGTCGGTGGCACGCTGCACTGCTCGGCAAGCTCGGTCTCGAGGATATTGGTGGTGCCGTGCAGGTCGCACTGGGAGTGGCGGCAGACCAGTTCCTTGTCTTCGGTAAAGGCCACGTCGCACTCGAGCACGCCAGCGCCCATGCGCGCGGCGGCCAGGTAGGATTCCCGGGTGTGCTCGGGGAACATCAGGGGGGCGCCGCGGTGGCCGATGGAAAAGTCGCTCCGGGTGGGCTGCTCAAGGTTGGCCGCGCACTGCTCAAGGGTCGCCTTGAGCTCCGCGGACTGGGCATTGTCCTCGTCCATGTCGTCGATCAGGAAGTAGGGGCGGGGGCCCAGACTGACCGGCAGGGAGGAAGAAGCGCTGGCGTTGGAGGCGTTGTCCTCGGCCATGGCGGGCGCGACACTGGCACCGCAGAGCGCGATGGCAGTGATCGCGCATGACAGTAACGCGGCGAGGGGAGCGGGGCGGCGGTGGTGATGGGCATCCATGGAGCGTCTCCTTTGTGTCAGCCATGCTGAACCATCAGCACGAGTCTGGTGGTGTTGTCAGAGATTACGGTGGTTCCGGGGCGCCGGAATCGCTCTATTACCCTAGTCCGGCTCGAGGACATTCACATGACAGCGAGCGCTCGTGGCGCCCGCGCTGGCGCGCCGCAGTTGACAACGTCGCTGAAGACTGATTTTCTAGAGCGCATGAACATGACATCTCGCCACCTCGACCTACGACTACTACTACGCGTTTGAATGCGCGTGGCGACGCCCTTTGTGCTTGCGTCGCCGGCAGGATCGCCACCAGTCAGGTTGAGTCGAGGTTGCAAGATGTCCGTCAGTACCCAGTGCCCCACCATGAACCCGTCCCGTCACGCCACCTGTGGTGTCCGCTCTCGTCGTTGCGACGATGTACGGATGGCTGGTGCGCGAATTGTCGTGGTCGCTATCGTCTCGGTCCTGGAACGACTTATGACGCCCCGCTCGCCTCTGGCGAGCGGGGCGTCGCCGTTTTCACCTGGCCTTTGCTCACAAGGCGCTGGCCGGGTCGCCCAACAGGCCTTCCAATAACTCTTCGCTCGACACACCCTATTCCGGAGAAAACGCCATGATGCTCAAGGACCCTTCGACCAAGTACCGCCCCTTCGTGGCCGTGGACCTGCCTGATCGGCAGTGGCCCAGCCAGCGCATCGAGACCCCGCCCCAGTGGTGCAGCGTCGATCTGCGCGACGGTAACCAGGCGCTGATCGATCCGATGGACCAGGAGCGCAAGCAGCGCTTCTTCGATCTGCTGGTCAAGATTGGCTTCAAGCAGATCGAGGTGGGCTTCCCCTCCGCCTCCCAGACCGACTTCGACTTCGTGCGCAGCCTGATCGAGGAAGACAAGGTCCCGGACGACGTCACCATCCAGGTACTGACCCAGGCCCGTCCGCACCTGATCGAGCGCACCTTTGAATCGCTGAAGGGTGCCAAGAACGCCATCGTTCACGTCTACAACGCCACCGATCCGGTATTCCGTCGCGTGGTATTCAATGTCGACAAGTCCCAGTGCATCCAGATCGCGGTCGATGCCACCACCCAGATCCGTGACCTGATGAAGGCGGCCCCCGAGACCAACTGGACCTTCCAGTATTCTCCGGAGCTGTTCACCACCACCGAGATGGACTTTGCGGTGGAGATCGTCAATGCCGTGCGCGAGACCTTCGGTGCCAGCGCCGACAACAAGATGATCGTCAACCTGCCGGCCACGGTGGAGTGCGCCACCCCCAACAACTACGCCGACCAGATCGAGTGGTTCTGCCGCAACGTCGAGCACCGCGATCACCTGATCGTCAGCGTTCACCCCCACAATGACCGTGGTACCGGTGTGGCCGCCGCCGAACTGACGGTGATGGCCGGCGCCGACCGGGTCGAGGGCACCCTGTTCGGCAACGGCGAGCGCACCGGCAACGTCGACATCGTCACCCTGGCGATGAACCTCTACACCCAGGGCGTCCATCCGGGCCTCGACTTTTCCAACATCACCCCGATCATGCGTGAGGTCGAGCACTGCAACCAGCTGCCGGTCCACCCGCGTCATCCCTACGTGGGCGATCTGGTGTTCACCGCCTTTTCCGGCTCTCACCAGGACGCCATCAAGAAGGGCATGGCGCTGCGCAAGGAAGACCCGGACAGCGTCTGGGCGGTGCCTTACCTGCCCATCGACCCGCTCGACGTGGGCCGCAGCTACGAGGCGGTGATCCGCGTCAACAGCCAGTCCGGCAAGGGCGGCGTCAGCTACCTGCTGGAGCAGGAGCACGGCATCGAACTGCCGCGCCGGCTGTCCATGGAGTTCAGCCTGGTGGTGCAGGAGGTGGCCGATCGGGTCGGCAAGGAGATCACCTCGGCGATGATCTACCAGACCTTCGTCGACGAGTACCTGGCCAAGACCGAGCCCTACAGCCTGGTCAGCCACCGTCTGTCGTCCGAGCCGGACAGCCCGACGGTGACGCTGGAAGCCTGCATCGCCAAGGACGGTGAGCGCCACACCATCAGCGGCGAAGGCAACGGCCCGCTGGCGGCCTTCGTCAAGGCGCTGCGCAGCGAAGGCCACGACATCGAGATCATCGACTACCACGAGCACTCCCGCGGTCAGGGCGCCGACGCCGAGGCGATCGCCTACGTCGAGGTCCGGGTCAAGGGCGAGGCGGTGTTCGGCGTCGGTACCGACGAGAGCATCACCAGCGCCTCGATCAAGGGTGTGATGAGCGCGATCAACCGCTGCCTGTCCACCGAAGAGGTGGCGCCCAACGTCACCGCCGACAGCGTGGCCTGATTCGCGCCGCCGGCAAATGGCGTAAACGCACCGCCCCCGGGGGAAACCCCGGGGGCGGTTTTTTTGCAGCATGCTTGGTGTGGTCCAGGGAGGGGCGTTCTGCGGAGTGGGTCACCAGCAGTCGTTACTAAAGACGTTTATCGGGAGCGAAGGGCATCTCTCGGGCTTTATCGACCATCGCCTTGAAGCTGACATGCGCCGGGTTGATCAGGTAGTTGGTTTCCCTCGGCACGACGACGCTTGGCACCGCGAGATTCGTCACCGACGTTGTGGATTAACTACTTTCGCAAGGCGAGTGTCTGTCATGAGCGATACTCACACGCAGACGCCGTGCTCGAGCCGTCCAATCAGGTTTAGCACGGCAGCTGTACCAGCCGATGTCACCACCATATCCACCGGCGGCGTGTTTCCAAGACCAGGGGCAGGGGTAAGCAGCCACTGGTTAGTCTGCTGCGTGTCACCCTCGAACAGATCAATGGCGCTGTGGTAGACGTCGGCAACACGATAAAGCCGGTCGCCCTCGTCCACGGTGAAGCGGCCAGTCGTCGCTCGACGCCTCAGTGTGGTGGGGGAGATGGCGACAAAGCGTGCCAGGTCCTGCTTTCCTAACCCCGTGAAGGAGGCGAGCATGGAGTACACCTCGTAGGCGACACCATTTCTCAACGCTTCGTGCAGTTGCGGGCCTCGCCGGGGAAGCCCAATGACGTGCCAGAGGTCACTTTTGTGGTCGGCCTGCTTCGGTCGGAAAACCTTGATGGCAGACTTCATGCTTCACCTTTCCTTGTGGCATCGGTCGATATCACAAAAGAGGACGAGAGGCTGTTGCAGCTTCCCTCGCCCCACGACGGGCCTGATAACCAGCGTACTTTGACGATTGCGTCACAGCTACAACGGCGTCTTGCTGGCTTCGCCGGGGACCTCGCGGACCAGGGTCGGCATCAGGAAGCCGGGCAGGCGGGTGCGCAACTCGTCGACCAGGGCGTTGGCGCGGGCGTCGGCCACGTCGAAGTGGGCTGCCCCGGACACCGGGTCGAAGGCGTGCAGGTAGTAGGGCAGTACGCCGGCCTCGAACAGCCGCTCCGAGAGCGCTTCCAGTGCATCTACCGAGTCGTTTACTCCCTTGAGGATCACGCTCTGGTTGAGCAGGGTCACGCCGGCCTGCTTGAGCCGCGCGCAGGCGCCGGCGACGGCCTCGTCGATCTCGTTGGCGTGGTTGATATGCAGCACCATGACCTTCTGCAGGCGGGTGCCGGTGAGCCACTCGAGCAGGGGGCCGTCGACGCGATCGGGGATCACCACCGGCAGCCGGGTATGCAGGCGTAGTCGCTTGAGATGGGGGATGGCGTCGAGCCGCTCGACCAGCCAGGCCAGCTGGCGATCGCTGGCGGCCAGCGGATCGCCACCGGACAGGATCGCCTCGCGCAGGGTGTCGTCCTCGCGCAGGTAGTCCAGGGTGTCGTCCCACTGGCTGCGTGAGGGCGCGTTTTCCTGGTAGGGGAAGTGGCGACGGAAGCAGTAGCGGCAATTGATCGCGCAGGCGGGGCTGGTGATCAGCAGTACCCGTCCGGCGTACTTGTGGATCAGGCCGCGACGGGCGGTGTGCTGGGCCTCCTGGAGCGGATCGGTGACGTAGCCCTCAGGGCTTGTCTGCTCGGCATCCAGGGGCAGCACCTGGCGCAGCAAGGGGTCGTCCGGGTCTGCGTGGCGCATGCGCGCGGCAAAGGCCTCGGGCACACGCACCTCGAACAGGGAGTGGCCGGCCTCGGCGCCGGGGATCAGGGAGGCGTCGAGCCCCAGGCGGCGGCACAGCTCGCGCGGGTCACGAATGGCGCCGGCCAGCTGTCGCTGCCAGCCACCGGGGGCGGGAAGTCCCGGCTCATCCGGGGCAGAGCAATGCAAAAGCGTCGAGCTTCGGGTTATCATGCGGGCCATCCATCGATGCGTGCGAGGGGCTTGTCCTCGCAAAATGTCAGTTGAGTGCCGCTCTGAGCCGATGGCCGGGCCGGGCACCGAAAGGAACGAGATCTCATGGCGAACTATTCTACCAACGAATTCAAGGGCGGTCTGAAGGTGATGCTCGACGGTGACCCCTGTGCCATCGTCGAGAACGAATTCGTCAAGCCCGGCAAGGGCCAGGCCTTCAACCGCGTGAAGCTGCGCAACCTGATGACCGGCCGCGTGTGGGAGCGTACCTTCAAGTCCGGCGAGTCGCTGGAAGGCGCCGACGTCATGGATCTGGACATGGAGTACCTCTACACCGACGGTGACATGTGGTACTTCATGAAGACCGACGGTTCCTTCGAGCAGTACGCCGTCGAGAAGAAGGCCCTGGGCGACAGCGACAAGTGGCTCAAGGAGCAGGTGGTGTACACCGTGACCCTGTGGAACGACAACGCCATCTCGGTCTCCCCGCCCAACTTCATCGAGCTGGAAGTGGTCGAGACCGATCCGGGCCTCAAGGGCGACACCGCCCAGGGCGGCTCCAAGCCGGCGACCCTGTCTTCCGGTGCGGTGGTGCGCGTTCCCCTGTTCATCAACCAGGGCGAAGTGCTCAAGATCGACACCCGTAGCGGTGATTACGTCTCCCGCGCCTGAGGCGAGGGCGATATCCCCGGATCGGCAGATCGAGATACAGACAAAGGCCACGCGATCGCGTGGCCTTTGTCGTTTGGGCAAGTGGTAAGGAACGAACGATGACAGACTGGCAACCCACGGCCTCGCTGGACACCCTGCGCCACCGCGCCGTGCTGATGCAGCGGGTGCGCGGTTTCTTTGTCGAGCGCGGCGTGCTCGAGGTGGAGACCCCCTGTCTCGGTCACGGTGGCAGCACCGACGTGCACCTGGCGTCGCTGTCTTGCCAAGCCGTCACTCCGGCGGGCAGCGAGACCCTGTGGTTGCAGACGTCGCCGGAATTTCACATGAAGCGCCTGCTGGCGGCCGGCAGTGGGCCGATCTTCCAGATCGCCCGCAGCTTTCGCGACGGCGAGGTGGGACGCCGCCACAATATCGAGTTCAGCATGCTGGAGTGGTATCGCCCGGGGTGGAGTCTCGACGCGCTGATCGAGGAAACCCAGGCGCTGATCCGCGAGGTGCTGCCGTTTAATCCCGGCCCGACGCGAAAGCGTCGCTATCGCGAGCTGTTTGGCGAGGTGCTGGGTATCGATCCTTTTGAGGTGGAAATCGCATCACTTCGACGTCTTGCCGGTGAACGCGGCGGCCTCGACATGGCCGAGGCGCCGCGCGATGAGTGTCTCGACCTGCTGATGAGCCTCGTCATCGAGCCCGAGCTAGGCCGCGACGGCATCGACGTGGTGCTGGACTACCCGGCCAGCCAGGCGGCGCTGGCCAGGCGTCACCAGGACCCCCGCGACGGCGCCTGGGTGGCCTCGCGCTTCGAGGTCTATCTAAGCGGGCTCGAGCTTGCCAACGGCTACGACGAGCTGACCGATGTGGGCGAGCAGCGCGCACGCTTCGCCGACGACAATCGCGCCAGGCGTGAGGCAGGCCTTGCCGAGGTCGACGTCGACGAGCGCCTGCTGGCGGCTCTGGACGCCGGTATGCCCGAGGGCAGCGGGGTCGCCCTGGGACTCGACCGGCTGATCCAGCTGGCGCTGGGCAAGTCGCGTCTTGAAGAGGTGATCGCCTTTCCCACACCGCGCTGTTGAGGGGGCTGGGCACCTCGTGGGGTAGTCATTCCAAGTGCCCAGATCTTTTGATCGTCAGCTAGAAGGGGTCGCGGGACAGGGAAGTAGAAGGTCTGTGGCGGTTCAGCCCTGGAGCTTCGCGACGGTGGCCATCGGCATGAACATGCGTAACGGATTCGATGGCAGAGACTGAAAACCAAAGCCTGTGTATAGACGCAGCCTTCTTTCCACCGCCTGCGAGTCTCCGCAGTCCAGAATATCGAGCAGCACAACGGCCGTGCCTATTCTCAGTGATGCTGCAAAGGCTCGATTCAATGCATCGACCAGCAGGCGTCTACCGATTCCCTGCCCCTGGAACTGTTGATCGACGCCGATCATGCCGATGAAAGCGGCAGAGATACTGCCATCCGCATTCGCCATGCGCTTGTAGCGGTTGGGCAGGTCGCTACAGTCCACGCTATGGGCGTTGAGCGAATAGAAACCCAGGATCTTCGAGGGATCCCGAGCAGGGTCTGTCATCACGAAGACGCGAATCGTGCCACCATCCATCAGCCTGCTGGCGGTGCGCTGCAGAAAGTTGTCGACTTGATCCACCCCAGACGAAAAAGCCGCTCGATGGTGTCGAGACTTGTCGAGCGCTTCGATGACGACGGTGGCCGACATCAGCGCTTCGCCACCGTCTGCCGATGGTGGGTGAAGGCGTCACGTAGCTTCTCGGTCGGAGCCGGAGGGTTCTCGATGGCCTCAAGGAAGACCTCATGATCTTCAGGCATGAGCCGTGTCACTTCATGCGCCCGGATGGTCTCCATTGCCCGCTCATACGCTGCGGACAACGCGAACGTGGACATGTCCTGGCCACTCAGCGCGGCCGCCTGCTCGATGGCTTGCTTGATACGCGGTGTTGTACGGAAGCCAAAACGTTCAGTGTTGCGCTGACGTGCTTCTGTACTGGCGTCGGAAGATTGGCTGGCCAAGGTGTTGACCTCCAGTGCATGTGATCTTCAAATCACACTGTACGCCCTGCCGGCGTACATCTCCAGAATTTGCTTTCTTTCCCCTCGGTGTCTTGCTGTGTTCGTTCAGTCGTTCCGTCGATGAAGCGGAAGGCTCTGTGGGGGCTTGGGACAGACGCGAAAGGGGCGGCCACCGCCGCCCCTTTTGAATAGTGTTGTCATGCCTAAGGCGTTGTCTTGCCACCGGCGTTGCCGACACGCCTTGGCGCTTCAGTCCGCGCTGGCGGCCTCTTCGCCGTCTGCCGTCGCCGCTGTTGCGCTGGTTCCCGGCTCGCCGCCCAGGCGTTGGCCCATGCTCACCGCGACGGGGCTGCCGGCCTTGCCGCTCAAGGCATCGAAGTCGACCTTTTCGGCGAAGGCCATGACCACGGTGGAGCCGAGCTTGAAGCGGCCCATCTCTGCGCCCTTGGCGAGGTGAATCGGGCGATCGAAGCGGACACGCTCGACCCGACCGGACTGCGGTGTCACCTGGCCGGCCCACACCGTTTCAATGGCGGCGACGATCATCGCGCCCACCAGCACCAGCACCATGGGGCCGTGTTCGGTCTCGAAGTGACACACCAGCCGCTCGTTGCGGGCGAACAGGCCCGGGACGTGGCGGGTGGTGGCGTCGTTGACCGAGAACAGGCGCCCGGGCACGTAGACCATCTCGGTCAAGGTGCCGGCAAGCGGCATATGCACCCGGTGGTAGTCCTTGGGCGACAGGTAGACGGTGGCAAAGCTGCCGCTCTGGTAGCGGGTGGCCGCCCTGGGGTCGCCGCCGAGCAGTTCGGTCATGCTGAAGCGATGGCCCTTGGCCTGGACCAGCCGGCCATGGTCGATGGCGCCCCATTGGGACAGGGTGCCGTCGGCGGGACACAACAGGCCGTCTTCCAGCGGGCGGGCGCCGGCCGCCAGCGCCCGGGTGAAGAAGGCGTTGAAACTCGGGTAGACCCTGGGGTCCGGTTCCACCGCCTGGCTCATGTCGACCTTGAAGCGCTTGATGAAGGCGCGGATCAACAGGTTCTTGAGCCAGCCGATACGGCAGTCGGCAAGCAGGCCGACCAGGCGCGACAGCAGGTGGTGGGGGATGGGGTACTGGATCAGGGAAAACAGCTTGGCGAGGGTCACGAAGGGACGATCTCCGGATGGTCAATGACGCGCACGCGGCCTCACGGCCGCGCCGCTGGTGCAATCAAGTGCCCTAGGCTCAGTCCGAAAAGTCGACGAGCGAAGGTTAGACAAGGCAAAAATCGGTGAGAAAGCGCAGTTTACGTGGTGTAAATGAGCATTTTGATCCGATTTTTAACGCCGCATTACCGAGCGCAGACACTTTTCAGATAAGCCCTAGATGGGCAGAGGAACAAGGGCGTCAGTGTTCGATGGGGGTATCGTCGCGATTGCCCCACTCCTTCCACGAGCCCGGGTAGGCACGCATGCGTTCGAACCCCAGTGCCTTGCCTACCAGCCAGGTGAAGCCGCTGCGATGATGGGTCTGGCAGTGAGTGACCACTTCCATATCCGGGGTGATACCCATGGCGCCCAGTTCGGTGATCAGCTCGGCGTAGTCGCGCAGGCGAAGTGAGCGTTCACGGTCCATGGCGTCGGTCCACTCCATGTTGACCGCTCCGGGCAGGTGGCCGAGGTGCCGGTTCTGGCCCTTGTTGCCATCGAACTCGTCGACGGAGCGGGCATCCCAGATGGCGAAGTTGTCGCTGCCCAGGCGCTCTTCAAGCTCGAGTCGGTCGATCGCGACCTCGGGATTGAGGACCTCGGCCTGGTAGTCCGAGGGCTTCGGCGCATGGTCTTCGGTGGACTGGGGCAGACCCTCGTCACGCCAGGCGTGAATGCCGCCATTCAGGTAGGAATAGCGCTTGTGGCCAATCAGCTCCAGGGTCCACAGCAGGCGCCCGGCCCAGCCGCCGCCCTCATCATCGTAGGCGACCACGTGGGTGTCCCGGGTCAGACCCAGCGACGAGAACAGTTGTGACAGGGCCTCTTCATCGGGGACGTCGTTGGGGACGTCGCCGGAACCTTTCAGCAGACGACGATGGTCGAGAAAGATCGCGCCGGGCACATGGCCCTCGGCGTAGCTTTCCGCCTTCAGCGGCACGTCGATCACTAGGATGTCCTCGTGATCCAGCACGCCGGCGAGTTCCTCGGGCTCGGCGATCAAGGGCAACAGATTGTCTTCTGAGCTCATGGTTCTCTCCTGGCGGATCCACACGGATGAAAGGGGCGGGCGCTGTGTCTGGCGCCTGGCACTTCGCGAGGGGACGCTACTGGCGTTTCCCTATTGGCTATCCAGACTATCGACGATACGACGATAACTGGCAAAGCGTTCGGGGTGAATCGCCCCCTCGTCGATGGCGTCGCGAATGGCGCAGCCCGGCTCCTGCCGGTGGCGGCAGTCGCGGAAGCGACACAGGCCGAGGTAAGGGGCGAATTCGATAAAGCCCTCGGTGACCTCGCGCTCTGTCAGGTGAGTGAGGCCAAACTCGCGGATGCCGGGGGAGTCGATCAGCTCGCCCGAGGCCAGGCTCTCGTCCGGTGCGGGCAGGTGGTAGAGCTGGGCGGTGGTGGTGGTGTGGCGACCCTTGCGCGAGTCCTCCGACAGCGCGCCGATGCGCAACTGTTCGTCCGGCAGCAGGCGGTCGATCAGTGAGGACTTGCCGACCCCGGACTGGCCGACGAATACCGAGGTGCGGTCGGCGAGCTGGGCGTAGAGGGCGTCGAGTCCGCCGTCGACCTCGGTGGAGGTGGCCACCACCTGGTAGCCGATGCCGCGGTAGCGATCGAGCAGCCCGCGCAGTTCGCCGCCCTCGTCGGGCAGCAGGTCGGTCTTGTTGAGCACCAGCACCGGGGTGATGCCGGTGGCCTCGGCTGCCACCAGGTAGCGATCGATCAGGCCGGCGTGGGGCTCGGGTTCCACCGCGAAGACAATCAGGATCTGGTCGATGTTGGCCGCCACGGGCTTGAGTAGCCCACGCATATCCGGGCGTTCGAGCACATTGTCGCGCTCGCCTCGGGCCACCACCACGCCGCTGCCGTCCTCGCCGGCCCGCCAGATGACGCGGTCTCCGGTGACCAGGCCCTCGAGGTTGGCGCGCAGATGGCAGCGGGTGGGCGTCTCGCCGGCACGGCTGGCGACGTCCAGGGTCCGTCCGAAGTGAGCGATCACTCGGCCGTCGCGCTCGGCGCCGTATTCGCCGGCGGCAAGCTTTTCGTCGTCCTGGCCGGCCTTTCTGGCGGCGCGCTCGGCGCGTTCGGCCTGGATCTTCTCGATGCGCCAGCGCTGCTGGCGGCTCAACTTGCGTTTGCTCATGAGCACCCGATGGTCGGTACAATGGTCGGCATTGTACCTACACGCACGGCCCCTGTCCCGACAAGGGCCACCGCCTGATCAAGGAAGCGACGATGTCCGATGCCAGCGCCAGCCCCGACGATACCCTCAACCCGCGTCCTGACGATGCCAAGACCGGCCCGCGAAACGACGCCCTGATCTGGATTGACCTGGAGATGACCGGGCTCGACCCGGAGCGTGAACGCATCATCGAGGTGGCCACCCTGGTCACCGACGGCGAGCTCAATGTCATCGCCGAGGGGCCGGTGATCGCGGTTCACCAGAGCGACGCACTGTTGTCCGGCATGGATGAGTGGAATACCCGTACCCACGGCAATTCCGGGCTGGTCGAGCGGGTGCGCAAGAGCCAGATCGATACCCGCGAGGCCGAGCGCAGGACGCTCGAGTTTCTCGCAGCCCACGTGGCCCCAGGCACCTCGCCGATGTGCGGCAACTCGATCCACCAGGACCGGCGCTTTCTGGAGCGCGAGATGCCCGAGCTGTGGGCGTTTTTCCACTACCGCAATCTCGACGTCTCGACCTTGAAGGAGCTGGCCAAGCGCTGGAATCCCCAGGCGCTGGAGGGCTTTTCCAAGCGCAACGTGCACCTGGCCATGGACGACATCAAGGAATCCATCGCTGAACTCGCGCACTATCGCAAGACGTTCCTCAAGGCTGGGGAATAGTCAGCAGTTGACGCCAGGTTCGAGGCGAGGGGCGCGTTCAGCTCGAGGCGCTCGGCTCGAGGCGCTCGGCTCGAGGCGCTCAGCTCGACACGCTCAAGCAGAGGTGATCAGCTCGGCGCGCCGCTGGCGCTGGCGGGCGAGCGCCCAGCGTACGTGCTCGCGCACCAGCTCGGAGGGATAGGCCAGGCGGGTGAGCAGGGCGCGTTCGATGGCGGCGCTCCAGGGGGCGTTACCGAGCCCCACCGCCAGGTTGCGCAGCCAGCGTTCGTAGCCGATACGACGAATCGGGCTGCCGGCGGTGCGCTCGAGAAACTCCTCCTCGCTCCAGCCGAACAGGGTCAGCAGCTCCACCCGGTCGAGATCGTGGCGCGGCGCGAAGTCAGGTTCGCTGCTTGCCCGTGTGAAGCGGGTGAAGGGGCACACCAACTGGCAATCGTCACAGCCGAACACCCGATTGCCCATGGCCTCGCGATAGCGCTCGGGAATGGCGCCGAACAGCTCGATGGTCAGGTAGGAAATGCAGGCGCGGGCGTCGACCACCTTGTCCTCGACGATGGCGCCGGTAGGGCAGGCGGTGCGGCAGGCGCTGCAGCTGCCACAGTGTTCCTGCTCGAATGGCTCGTCCACCGGCAGCGGCAGGTCGGTGTAAAGCTCACCGAGAAAGAACATCGAGCCGGCTCTGGGATTGAGCAGCATGGCGTTCTTGCCGAACCAGCCGATACCGGCCTTGCGCGCCAGGCCGCGCTCCATCACCGGGGCCGAGTCGACGAAGGCGCGGTAGCCGAAGTCCCCGACTTCCGCCTCGATGGTCTTTGCCAGGCGCTGTAGCCGCTTGCGCATCAGCTTGTGGTAGTCACGCCCGGTGGCATAGCGTGACACATAGGCGCGGCTGGGCTGTCCCAGCACCTTGGTGGTCTCCACCTCCGGCGGCAGATAATCCAGGCGCACACTGATGACCCTGATGGTGCCGGGTTCGAGCTCGGCCGGACGGGTACGTTTGGTGCCGTGCTTGGCCATGAAGCCCATCTCGCCGTGGAAACCTGCCTCCAGCCAGCGCTCGAGGTGAGCCTCGTCGTCGCTCAAGTCGACGTCGGTGATGCCGACCTGCTGGAAGCCGAGCTCCCGCCCCCAGGTGCGGATGCGCGCCGCCAGGTCGTTGAAGTCGACGTCGGTGGACGGGGACGATGCAGACATAAATGAGGACATACCCGGCAAATGGCAAGACAGCCCGGCTCTGCGCTTGGCGCGAGAGGAGAAGGGCTTAGACTTCATAGGGAAGGAAGTGACCGCCATGGTAGACCATCACGATCGAAGGGAGAACCGCATGGACATCTTGGACGGCGGCGTGATTGAGCCAGGACAGACTCCGTTGTACACCGCCGAGCAGGTACGCGAGCTGGACCGCCGGGCGATCGCCGGTGAGAGCGACGGCTTCGCCCTGATGCACCGGGCCTCCGGCGTCGCCTGGCGCTGGCTGAAGGCGCGCTGGCCGGCGACCAAGTCGCTGACGGTGTTCTGCGGTGGCGGCAACAACGGCGGCGACGGCCATGTGCTGGCAGCGCTGGCCGCGACCGAAGGGCGCCAGGTGCAGCGGATTTCCCTGACCCCGCGTGAACGCCTGAAGGGTGACGCCTTGCGCGCGGCCGAGATGGCCGACGACGCCGGTGTCGGCTTTATCGAATGGCGAGAAGGATTGCGCGTGGAAGGGGACGTGGTGGTCGATGCCATGCTCGGTACCGGCTTTGCCGGCGACCTGCGTCCGACCTACGCCGCGGCCATCGCCGCCATCAATGAAAGCCGGTGTCCGGTGCTGGCGGTGGATATTCCCTCGGGCATCACCGCCGACGGCGGCGCCGAGCCCAGCATGGCGGTCAGGGCGGTGATGACGGTGACCTTTATCGCCGACAAGCTGGGACTGCACACCGGGCGTGGCGCCGCCCTGGCCGGCGAGGTGGTGGTGGAATCACTGGGGGTGGACGCCCTGGCCCATGACGATATCACGCCCACCGCCTGGCGCCTGCAGTCGAGCCTGGTGAACCTGGCGTTGCCTCCGCGTGAACGCGACATGCACAAGGGCGCCGCCGGATTCGCCGGCATCTTCGGTGGCGCACCCGGGTTCGGCGGGGCGGCGCTGCTGGCGGCAGAGGCCTGCGCCAGGGTGGGCGCTGGCCGAGTGCTGCTGGCCACCGCGCCGGAACACGTCGGCGCCAGTCTGGTGCGCTGCCCCGAGGTCATGGCGCGTGGGGTGACCCATGCCAGGGAACTCGATGAGCTGCTGGATCGCCTGAGTGTGCTCGCCGTGGGGCCAGGGCTTGGTCAGGGGAGCTGGGGCCAATCGGTGCTGCAGACCGCGCTGAAGCGCTCGATTCCGCTGGTGCTGGACGCCGATGCCCTCAATCTGCTGGTCAGCCGCTTTGCCGATCAGCGGCGTGACGACTGGATCCTGACCCCCCACCCGGGAGAAGCGGCACGCCTGCTCGAGACCAGCGTGGCCGAGGTCGAGGCGGACCGCCCCGGTGCCGCGCGCGCCCTGCAGCAACGCTGGGGCGGGGTGATCGTGCTCAAGGGGGCCGGAACGTTGATCGCGGGTCCAGACGGCCTGGCGCTGTGTCCTTTCGGCAACCCGGGCATGGCCAGCGGCGGCATGGGCGATACCCTGACCGGTGTGCTGGCGGGCTTGATGGCCCAGGGCCAGGCCCCGGGCTGGTCACTGGAACGCACCGCGCGGCTGGGCGTGCTGGTGCATGCCCTGGCCGGTGACATGGCGGCGAGAGAGGGCGGTGAGCGTGGTCTGTTGGCCAGCGATCTGGCATCCTGTGCACGAAAATTGGTCAATCCGACGATGGGCGAGGAAGATGCAGCTGCGACTCGATGATGAAGACCGCCAGGTCGCACTGGGGGAGTGCCTGGGACGGGCCTTGCAAGGACGAGGACGCGTCCACCTGTCGGGAGAGCTTGGGGCCGGCAAGACCACCCTGGCTCGCGGTGTGTTGCGCGCCTACGGCCATCAAGGTGCGGTGAAGAGTCCTACCTATACCCTGGTGGAGCCCTACGAGCTTTCGCTGGACGGGGAGCCGGTCACGCTGCACCACTTTGACCTCTACCGCCTGGGCGATCCCGAGGAGCTTGAGTTCATCGGTGGGCGCGATCTGCTCGCCGAGGGGCATCTGTGCCTGGTGGAGTGGGCCGAGCGCGGCGAGGGCTGGCTGACGCCGCCGGATCTCGAGGTGGCGCTAAGCCACGCCGAGACAGAAGGGCGCGAGGCGCGCATCAGCGCCGCCACGACCCTGGGCGAAGTGCTGCTGACGCGCCTGGAAGATGAAGTCTCCCGCGATCAACGACTGGCGGGAGGCAAGGCATGAGGCGTCGCCTTTCGGCCCGTATGGGTGCTGGTCTATTGGCGTTGGTGGCCACACTGGGCCTTACGCTTTCGAGCCTTGCCCAGGCCGCCAGCGTGGACAACATGCGCCTGTGGGCCGCGCCGGATCACTCGCGGCTGGTGTTCGACCTGTCGGCGCCGGCCACCGCCAACGTGTTCGAGCTCGACAACCCGCGCCGGCTGGTCATCGATCTCAGTGGCACCAGCCTGGCCGCCGATCCTGCCAGCATGGACCTGTCCAACAGCGCCATCAGCTCGGTGCGCACAGGCGTGCGCGATGGCGGCGATCTGCGCGTGGTGCTCGAGCTCAGCCGTGCCATCGAGCCGCGTCACTTCTCGTTGGCGCCCAACAACCAGTACGGCGATCGTCTGGTGGTGGATCTGGAGTACCCCGGCGAGAGCGCGGTGGAAGACCCCATCGATCCGATCGAGTCGATGATCCGTGAGCAGGAGATCGCCGCCGAGCGGGCCAAGACCGTGGCGGTGGCAGAGGGCCGTGACCCGGTGGAGGCAGCACCGGTGATCGACACCGCTCAGCCCCATCCCAAGCGCGACATCATCATCGCCGTGGACGCCGGGCACGGTGGCGAGGACCCCGGCGCGCTGGGCCCGAGCGGTACCCGCGAGAAGGACGTGGTGCTGCAGATGGCCGATCGCCTGGCGCGCATGATCAACGACTCCCCCGGCTTCAAGGCGGTGCTGATCCGCGACGGCGACTACTACGTCGGGCTGCGTCAGCGCACCCTGATCGCCCGCGAGCAGAAGGCCGATTTCTTCGTCTCCATTCACGCCGACGCCTTCAACAGTCCGCGTCCCCACGGCAGCTCGGTGTTCGCGCTGTCCCAGAGCGGAGCCACCTCGGAGACCGCCAAGTGGCTGGCGGCCAGCGAGAACCGCTCGGATCTGATCGGCGGGGTCGACGGCAACCTGTCGCTGGATGACAAGGATCAGGTGCTCAGAGGTGTGCTGCTGGACCTGACCATGACCGCGACCCTCAATGACTCCCTGACCATCGGCGATGAGGTGCTTAGTCGCATCGGGCGCATCAATGATCTGCATAAACCCAGGGTCGAGCAGGCCGGCTTCGTGGTGTTGAAGTCCCCGGACATTCCTTCCCTGCTGGTGGAGACGGGCTTTATCTCCAACCCCGAGGAAGAGCGACGACTCAAGGACGGCGGCTACCAGCAGCGGATGATGAGCGCCGTGTTCGGCGGCATCCGCTCGCACTTCGAGCGCAACCCGCCACCGGCAAGCCTGCTGGCCTGGCAGCGCGATCAGGGGCGGTCCACCGCTACCAACGAGTATCGCATCCAGCCAGGCGACACCCTGTCCGCCATCGCCTCGCGTCACGGCGTGGCGCTCAGCGCGCTCAAGCAGGTCAACGAGCTGTCCGGGGACGTCATTCGCGTCGGCCAGGTGTTGAGGATTCCCAGTTCATGAGTGATATCCCGTGTGAGAGCGAGCCTGGCGTCCAGGTGTCACAGCGCCGCTCGATCAAGATTCTCGACCCCCGGCTGGCCAACCAGATCGCCGCCGGTGAGGTGGTGGAACGCCCGGCCTCGGTGGTCAAGGAACTGATCGAGAACGCCATCGACGCCGGCAGCACCCGCATCGAGGTGGACATCGAGTCCGGCGGTGCCCGGCTGATCCGGATCCGTGACGATGGCTCCGGCATCGGAGAGGAGGACCTGCCGCTGGCGCTGTCACGACACGCCACCAGCAAGATCCTGTCGCTGGAGGAGCTCGAGGGCGTCGCCAGCCTCGGCTTTCGTGGCGAGGCGCTGGCCTCGATCAGCTCGGTGTCGCGACTCGAGTTGACCTCCAACGTCGAGCAGGACCCTCAGGGCGGCTGGCGGGTGGTGGCCGAAGGGCGGCGCATGGAGCCCCGCGTCACGCCGGCACCCCATCCTCGTGGTACCTCGGTGGCGGTGCGTGATCTGTTTTTCAACACTCCGGCCCGGCGCAAGTTCCTGCGTACCGAAAAGACCGAGTTCAACCATGTCGAGGAGGCCTTTCGGCGCCAGGCGTTGTCGCGCTTCGACATCGGCTGGACCCTTCGCCACAACCAGAAGACCATCCACCAGTTGCCGGTGGCACGGGATGACCACGCGGTGGAGCGACGTCTCGCTTCGCTGTTGGGCAAGAACTTCCTGGACAATGCCCTGACCCTGGACATCGCCACCGGCAGCCTGCGCCTGTGGGGCTGGGTGGGACTACCGACCCACTCCCGCGCCCAGGCCGACCAGCAGTACTTTTTCGTCAATGGCAGGGTGGTGCGCGACCGGCTGGTGGCCCACGCCATCCGCCAGGCCTACCGCGATGTGCTGTTCAATGGTCGCCACCCGGTATTCGTGCTCTATCTGGACGTGGACCCCACGGTGGTGGACGTCAATGTCCACCCGACCAAGCACGAGGTGCGCTTTCGCGACGGGCGCATGGTCCACGACTTTCTGTTCTCGAGCCTGCACCGGGCGCTGGGCGAGGCCCGCGCCGGGCACCAGGACGGCCAGCATCCGGGTCAGCAAGCGAGCACCGATACCGATGGTCTCGATGTCGACCCCGAGACCGGCGAGATCCGCGAACCGGCTCCCCAGGGCGGGAACCTTGGGCAACACCCGTCTCAGCAACAGCCCTCCTGGCAGCAGCAGCCCATGGCGCTGCACCCGCGCCGCGACGAGGGCGAGGGCGAGGGCGGTGTCACCCCGGACCGGGTGCGCGCCTTCATGGACGGCTACCGCAAGCTGCACCCGGACCACGAAGACAGCCTGCTGACGCCGCAGCCAGGAGGCCCTGGCGCCGGCGGTCTGGCCGCCGGCACGGCCCAGGCCGAGCGCCATAGCCCCACGCCGAGAACCTGGCCCGGCGCCGCTGGCGCGGCTAGTGAGTCCCCTGCCGGGGTCGGCGGCGCATCGCTCACCTCGTCGACGCCTGAGGTGATGCCGGAAGACGACGCCACCCAGGCGCCGCCACTGGGCTACGCCATCGCCCAGTTGCACGGCATCTACATTCTGGCCCAGAGCGCCCAGGGGCTGGTGCTGGTGGACATGCACGCGGCCCACGAGCGCATCGTCTACGAGCGCATGAAGACCCAGGTCCACGGTGGCGCGCTGGACGCCCAGCCGCTGCTGGTACCGGTGTCGCTGGCGGTCAGCGCCGCCGAGGTCGAGACCGCCGAGCGCGAGCGCGAAGCCTTCACCCGGCTTGGTGTCGAACTCGATGCCGCCGGTCCAGAGACCCTGCTGGTGCGCCAGGTGCCGGCGCTGCTGGCCGATGCCGACGTGGAACCGCTGGTGCGCGAGATGCTCTCGGACCTGGAGCGCTACGGCCGCTCCGATCGCATCGAGGCCCACATCAACGAGTTGCTGTCGACCATGGCCTGCCACGGCAGCGTACGCGCCAATCGCCAGTTGACCATTGCCGAGATGAACGCGTTGCTGCGCGACATGGAGCGCACCGAGCGCAGCGGCCAGTGCAACCATGGCCGCCCCACCTGGACCCAGATGAGCCTCAAGGATCTGGACCGGCTGTTTCTGCGAGGGCAATGATGGCGCCGACAGACGCTCCGGCCGCGGCCACGCCGCCTGCGCAGGACGACCGACCGCTGGCGCTGCTGCTGATGGGCCCCACGGCGGCGGGCAAGACCGATCTTGCCATCGAGATCCGCGAGCGCCTGGGTGGCGAGATCATCAGCGTCGATTCGGCGATGATCTATCGCGGCATGGACATCGGCTCGGCCAAGCCCTCGGCCGAGGAACTCGCCCGGGCGCCCCATCGACTGATCGATATCCGTGATCCGGCCCAGGCCTACTCGGCGGCAGAGTTTCGCGACGATGCCCTGGCCGAGATGCACGATATCGCCGCCAGTGGTCGGCTGCCGCTGCTGGTCGGTGGCACCATGATGTACTACAAGCGCCTGGTCGAGGGGGTCGCCAACCTGCCCTCGGCGGACAGCGCCGTGCGTGAACGCCTGTCCCGCCAGGCCGAGCAGGACGGCCTCGAGGCGTTGCATCGGCGCCTGGGCGAGGTCGATCCCGAGTCGGCCGCGCGCATTCACCCCAATGATCCTCAGCGCCTGATGCGGGCGCTGGAAGTGTTCGAGCTGTCCGGGCGGCCGATGAGCGAGCTGTGGAATGAGCAGCGTCGTGAAACCTTTCCCTTTCGTCTGCTGTCCATAGGGCTCGCTCCCGCCGAGCGCTCCGTGCTGCACGAGAGAATCGCCAGGCGCTTCACCGCCATGCTGGACGGCGGATTTCTCGATGAAGTGGCGGCGCTCAAGGCGCGTGGCGATTTGACGCTGTCGCTGCCATCGATGAAGAGCGTGGGCTATCGTCAGGCATGGCAGTACCTGGATGGCGAGTTTGATCGTGAGACGTTCATTCATCGTGGCGTGGTGGCGACGCGTCAGTTGGCCAAGCGGCAGCTGACCTGGATGCGTAGCTGGCCTGCGCTGACCTGGGTGGACCCGTTGGCGGCCGACCCCGCCGAGCGCCTCGTGAAACTCGTGCGCGAAGCGGGGACTTAGCGTAAGATAACGAGTTCGTGCGACCACTTGCAGGGTCCCGCCGAACAACCGAATACCTGTCGCCCGCCGTCTTGAAGACCTCGGCGGGCGGCACCATAACCTAAAACCCTAAGACACTTCAGGGAGAGCAACATGTCCAAAGGGCAGTCCCTTCAAGACCCGTACCTGAACATTCTGCGCAAGGAGCGCATTCCGGTATCGATTTTCCTGGTCAACGGCATCAAGCTGCAGGGCCAGATCGAATCCTTTGACCAATTTGTCATCCTGCTGCGCAACACCGTCAGCCAGATGGTCTACAAGCACGCCATCTCCACGGTGGTGCCGTCACGCAATGTGCGTCTGCCGGCCCAGGATCCAGCTGCGCAGCCGGAGAGCTGATATTTCGTGAGGTATTGATTGTTTTTTGAACGTCCCGACGCCGGTGAAACGGCGGTACTCGTCCATATCGACTTTCAGGACGAGAAGGAGCGCGAAGATCCCGGTGAGTTCCACGAGCTGGTGAGGTCGGCGGGTGCCGAACCCGCAACCCTCGTGACCGGCTCGCGGCAACGACCCGACCCCAGGAGTTTCGTGGGGTCGGGCAAGCTCGAGGAAATCGGCGAGGCCCTGGCGGTACACAAGGCCGAGCTGGTGATCTTCAACCACGCGCTCAGTCCTTCCCAGGAACGCAACGTCGAGCAGACGCTGAAGTGTCGTGTGCTCGATCGTACGGGCCTGATTCTGGATATCTTCGCCCAGCGGGCGCGGACTCACGAGGGCAAGCTGCAGGTGGAGCTGGCCCAGCTCGAGTACATGTCCACGCGGCTGGTGCGAGGCTGGACCCACCTGGAACGCCAGAAGGGCGGTATCGGCCTGCGCGGTCCGGGTGAAACCCAGCTCGAGACCGACCGCCGCCTGCTGCGTGCGCGCATCAAGTCGATCCACAAGCGCCTGGACAAGGTGCGTAGCCAACGCAGCCAGAATCGCCGCGCCCGCTCGCGTGCCGAGATCCCCAGCGTCTCGCTGGTGGGCTACACCAACGCCGGCAAGTCAACGCTTTTCAACAGCTTGACGGCGTCTGAGGTCTATGCGGCGGACCAGCTCTTCGCTACTCTCGACCCTACGCTGCGGCGTCTTGAGGTCGAGGACGTGGGGCCGGTGGTGCTGGCGGACACGGTGGGCTTTATCCGCCACCTGCCGCACAAGCTGGTCGAGGCGTTCCGTGCCACCCTGCAGGAGGCCGCCGAGGCCAGCCTGCTGGTGCATGTGATCGACTCAGCGGATCCTGATCGTGAGCTCAACGTCACCCAGGTGGAGGCGGTGCTCGACGAGATCGGCGCGCTGGACGTGCCGACGCTCAAGGTGATGAACAAGATCGACCTGTTCGACAGTTCGCCACGCATCGAGCGCGACGAGCACGGGGTACCGCAGACGGTGTGGCTGTCGGCGCAGAAGGGGCTGGGACTGGACCTGCTGACCCAGGCCCTGACCGAGCGGCTGGCGGAAGACATCATCGACTTCTCGCTGACCCTGACGCCGGAGCAGGGCAAGCTGCGCGCGGCGCTGCATGAGCTGAATGCCGTGCGCGACGAGTCCTTCGACGAGGACGGCCAGACGCAGCTGGATGTGCGTCTGCCGCGTCGTGACTTCAATCAGTTGATGGCACGCCTTGGCGAGCGTGCCGCGGATTACCTTCCCGTCGCGCTGCAGGAACGCGACGTCTGGGAAGCCTGAACCGACCCGCCTGACGGGTCGGCAAGAGCGTCGCCCGGATGGTGACGCCACAAGGAAAGCACTGAAGAAATGTCGCGAGCGACGACAGGTAGGTCGCCGCCGGAGGTCGGAGTCGACACAGGGTTAAATGAGAACCTTGAGCACCGCCGGCGGCCGAGATGCCGAGCGCAGCAATGTATGCAGTGTTTTCCAAGGATCGCAATCGATGCGCCTCGTCTAGGCGGGGGCACAGAGTGGAGACGACGTATGGCCTGGAATGAGCCTGGTGGCGGCAACGGCAACCAGCACGACCCCTGGAGTGGCGGGGGGCGCCGTGGCGGTAATGGGGGCGGTGGCAACCGCGGTGGCGACAATCAGGGTCCCCCCGACCTCGATGAGGCCCTGAAGAAGTTTCAGGACAAGCTCAATGGCATGCTCGGCGGCCGCGGCGGCAAGCGCGGCGGTGGCAAGGATGGCGGCAAGGGCGGCGGCAATCGCCCGCGCAATACCTTCGCCTTGCCGGGACTGTTGATCATCATCGGTCTCGCCGTATGGGCGGCCAGCGGCTTCTATCTGGTCGACCAGTCGGAGCGGGGCGTCGTGCTGCGCTTCGGCAAGTTCCAGGAAGTCGTCACTCCGGGTCTGCAGTGGAATCCGCCGCTGATCGACGACGTGCGCATGGTCAACGTTACCCGCGTGCGCTCGGTCAGCCAGACCCAGTCGATGCTGACCCAGGACGAGAACATCGTCTCGGTCGAGATCTCGGCCCAGTACCAGGTGGCAGCGCCCCGTGACTACGTGCTCAACGTGCGTGATCCCGAGCTGTCGCTGGAAAACGCCCTCGACTCGGCGCTGCGTCACGTGGTCGGTGGCACCGACATGATCGACATCCTGACCTCGGGTCGTGAGATCCTCGGCAGTGCCGTGACCAGCCGTCTGCAGACCTACCTGGACAACTACGGTACCGGTATCCGTCTGGTGACCCTGAACGTCGAGTCGACCTCGCCGCCCGATGCGGTGCAGGACGCCTTCGATGACGTCATCCGTGCCCGCGAGGATCGTCAGCGCACGATCAACCAGGCCATGGCCTACGCCAACGCCATCATCCCGGCGGCTCAGGGTCAGGCGCAGCGTATCGTCGAGCAGGGCCAGGGTTACCGCGAATCAGTGGTCGCCGAGGCGCGTGGTCAGGCCAACCGCTTCACCGCACTGCTGACCCAGTATCGCAATGCCCCCGAGGTGATGCGCGAGCGTCTCTACCTCGACGCCATCTCCGAGGTGCTCGGCCAGACCAACAAGGTACTGGTGGACGTCGATCAGGATGGCCCCTTGATGGTGCTGCCGATGGACCGTATCGGCCGTGGTCTGGGCACGTCCACCGCTGCCGACGCCGAGAATCAGCTCGATCCGCAGGTGCTGGAGCGCATCCGTGCCGAGTCCGCCAACGCGGCCTCCAATTCAAGCTCGAACCGCAACGGTCGTGACACCGGTATTCAGCGGGAGGGTCGCTAAATGATCAATAATCGATCCCTGCTCATCGTCGGCGGCCTGGCCGCCGCCGCCTGGCTGGCCAGCAACAGCCTCTACGTGGTCGACGAGACCGAGCGTGCGGTCAAGCTGCGCTTCGGTGAGATCATCGAGGAAAATATCCAGCCGGGCCTGCACGTCAAGGTGCCGATCACCCAGACCATTCGCAAGTTCGACACCCGGGTGCTGACACTGGATACCGACGCCAGCCGCTACCTGACCCAGGAGCAGAAGGCGGTGATCGTGGACTCCTACGTCAAGTGGCAGGTGGTCAACCCCACTCGCTACTACGAGGCCACGGCCGGTGACGAACTGATGGCGGTTCGCCTGATCCAGCCGCGGGTCGACGAGAGCCTGCGTAACGAGTTCGGCCAGTTGAACCTGCAGCAGATCATCTCCGAGAAGCGTGACGAGCTGATGTCCGGCCCCACCGAGGAGCTCGACAAGCTGATGCGCGAAGAGATCGGGGTGGCCATCCTCGACGTGCGGGTCAAGCGTATCGACCTGCCCGAGGACGTGTCCTCGGCGGTGTACGATCGCATGCGCTCCGAGCGTGAGCGTGAGGCCCGCGAGTGGCGTGCCCAGGGCCAGGAGGAGTCCGAGCGGATTCGTGCCAACGCCGATCGCCGCCGTCAGGTGCTGCTGGCCCAGGCCAACGAGCGTGCCGAGACCCTGCGTGGTGAGGGTGACGCCGAGGCCGCCGGTATCTACTCCGACGCCTACGAGGGCGATACCGAGTTCTATCGCTTCTGGCGTAGCCTCAACGCCTATCGCGACTCCTTCGGTGCCGGCGAGGGCAACATGATGGTGCTGGATCCCTCCAGCGACTTCTTCCGTTACCTCAAGAGCGCCGATCCCCAGGGAGCTGGCAGCCAGCCCCAGGGCTAGCGGTGGCCCCTGGCCGCCGACCGCAAGGGCGAATGCCGCCCTTGCGGGGTTCAACTGGCGGCCAAACGTGATAGAATCGGTAAACCGGGCGTGGCCCGGTTTTTTTGTGGCCGTCATTCCCGACATCGTTCCGTCCGACGCATTCGCCAGCACGCCAGAAGTTCCGAGACCGCTCCGAGATGAGTTCCCGGATTTCACCAGTGCGCGAGGTTTTGCGTGCGCGCGGACCAGGCCCACCGTCTAAGCAAGATATCGACCAAGCAGGATATCGACATGACCATCGCTGACCGCTGGCTCCTGCCCGACGGCATGGACGAGGTGCTGCCGCCTCAGGCCAGTCGTATGGAGGAGCTGCGCCGGGCGCTGCTCGACCTCTTCCATCTCTGGGGTTACGACCAGGTGATGCCGCCCCCGGTGGAGTTTCTCGACTCCCTGCTGACCGGCACCGGCACCGATCTCGACCTTCAGACCTTCAAGCTCACCGACCAGCTCACCGGGCGCATGATGGGGGTGACCGCCGACGTCACGCCGCAGGTGGCGCGCATCGATGCCCACTCGCTCAAGCGCGAAGGGCCGGTGCGTCTGTGCTACTGCACCAATGTGCTGCGAGCCAAGGCCGACAAGCATCAGGGCGGGCGCAGCCCGGTCCAGGTCGGTGTCGAGCTGTTCGGCAGCGCCAGCCTGGCGGCGGATCTCGAGATCCTGCGCCTGGCGCTGGAGAGCCTCTCGGCCTCCGGCGCCGGCGAGGTGCACCTGGCGCTTGGCCACGTCGGCATCTACCGCAACCTGGTCGAGGTCGCCGAGCTCGACGCCGAGGCCGAATACGCCATCTCCGCGGCGCTGGCGCTGAAGTCGCCGGGGCAGCTAGAGGCAGAGGTGTCCAGGGCGGTAAGCGATCCCGCTCTGGCGGCCATGTTCCGCACCCTGGGCGAGCTGCACGGCGGCCCCGAGGTGCTCGACCAGGCCCGCGAAGCCTTTGCCGAGGCGCCCCAGGCGGTCAACGACGCCCTCGACAAGCTGTGCGAGCTGTATCAGGGCGTGCATCGCGAGCACCCCGAGGTGGCCTGCTACTTTGACCTGGCCGAGCTGCGCGGCTATCAGTACCACACCGGCATGATGTTCGCCGCCTACGTGCCGGGGTACGGTCAAGCCCTGGCCAAGGGCGGGCGTTACGACGACACCGGCCGTGCCTTCGGTCGCGCCAGGCCTGCTACCGGCTTCTCGATGGATCTGAAGCTGTTGGCGACGCTGGCCTCCAGCGAGGCCGCCAGCGACAGCGTCTGGGCGCCGGCGGAAGGTGACGCCGAGGGCCTCGACGAGGCGGTTCAGGCCTTGAGGCGCCAGGGGCGCCGGGTGATCCAGGGGCTGCCCGGACAGCGCGCGGCAGGACACGGCTGCAGCGAGCAGCTGGTGGCCCGAGACCAGCGCTGGGTGCTCGAACCGCTGGCGACATGATCCGATCGGCAGTGCCTGGCACTGTCTGGCAAGCAATACCGGGGCGCCGGGGCGTGGCGCTTTAATCGACTGTGGCGCCAAGGCGCAACCAAGAAGAGACGAGAACTGCAATGGGCAAGAACGTAGTCGTACTGGGTACCCAATGGGGCGATGAAGGCAAGGGCAAGGTCGTCGACCTGCTGACCGAGTCCGCCTCCGCCGTGGTGCGTTTTCAGGGCGGTCACAATGCCGGCCACACCCTGGTCATCGACGGTGAAAAGACCGTCCTGCACCTGATTCCGTCCGGCGTGCTGCGCGAGGACAAGACCTGCGTTATCGGCAACGGCGTGGTGCTGTCGCCGGAGGCGCTGATTAAGGAAATCCGCGAGCTCGAGAGCAAGGGCGTACCGGTGCGCCAGCGCCTGCGTCTGTCGCCGGCCTGTCCGCTGATCCTCGACTACCACGTGCGCCTGGATCAGGCTCGCGAGAAGGCTCGTGGCATCGCCAAGATCGGCACCACCGGTCGCGGCATCGGCCCGGCCTACGAAGACAAGGTCGCCCGCCGTGGCCTGCGTCTGGGCGATATGCTCCATCGTGAGCGCTTCGCCTCCAAGCTGGGCGAGGTGCTGGACTACCACAACTTCGTGCTGACCAAGTACCACGGCGAAGAGCCGGTGGACTTCCAGGCGACCCTGGAAAGCGCCATGGAGATGGCCGAAGAGCTGCGTCCGATGGTCACCGACACCGTGAGCCTGGTCCACGACCTGCGCAAGGGTGGCGAGAACATCCTGTTCGAAGGCGCCCAGGGCTCGCTGCTGGACATCGACCACGGCACCTATCCCTACGTCACCAGCTCCAACACCACCGCCGGCGGCACCGCTACCGGTTCAGGCGTCGGCCCGCTGTATCTGGACTACGTGCTGGGTATCACCAAGGCCTACACCACCCGTGTCGGCTCTGGTCCGTTCCCCACCGAGCTGTTCGACGAACACGGCCGTCACCTGGCAGAGAAGGGCCACGAGTTCGGTGCCACCACCGGTCGCGCCCGTCGTTGCGGCTGGTTCGATGCCGTGGCGCTGCGTCACGCGGTGCAGATCAACTCGGTATCCGGCATCTGCCTGACCAAGCTCGACGTGCTCGACGGTCTCGAGAACATCCGTGTCTGTGTGGGCTATCGCAGCAAGGACGGCGAAGTGCTCGACAACCCGGTGGACTCCGAAGGCTACGAGGCCATCGAGCCGGTCTACCAGGACCTGCCGGGCTGGAGCGAGTCGACTCTGGGCGTCAAGCGCGTCGAGGACCTGCCCAACGCCGCCCGCGCCTACATCAGCTTCCTCGAGGAGCAGGTCGGCACCTCCATCGACATCATCTCCACCGGCCCGGACCGCAACGAGACTATCGTCCTGCGCAATCCCTTCGGTGACTGATCGTCAGGTCGCCTGACCCAAGCGACGGGCGCAACAGAAAAGGCCGGCAGTGATGCCGGCCTTTTGCGCTCTATCGATAACCCTCACCGATTCCTTCTGCTGTTGAATTCATGGTGACACTCCATCGAGAGCCTCGTGTGATTTTCTGTATACGCGCCCCAAAGCAAGCAGAATGACGCCAAGCAAAGCGACGCCGATCATGATCGAGAAGCCGGAGAGGTAGTCGCTGAAATAATCGAAAGCGCTTGTGTCCATAACGTTAGAAAGCTCTTCCGATCGCTTGAACGATATCAATAGAAAAGTAATCAAGACATTGACTGCCTGCCCTGATAGTAGCGTGATGCCTGACAATGTCATCCAATTTGACCTAGGGTATACCACCAGGCCAAGTAACAGGAATCCTGCCAGAGGTATGCAATATTCCCCCATTACTTCAAACTTTACATTCCCGGTTTCTGGGACATCGAAGAAGGCCAGCAGGCCCACTGTATATACGAAAAAGGCGCAGATCGTTAGAAAGAGAATACCAAATAATTTTCTCATGATGATACCGTCATGAGACGAGAGAATTGAAATAGATATTGGCTTTTTGACGATATAGGAAAAAGGTAGATATTATAAAAAACAACAATAATAAATTTGTTATTGATTTGTCGAAGTTAATGAAAAACAAAAACAGAAGAGTTAAGCCGTGCCAGAATACAAAGATATTTCTCCCTCTTTTTAGACGAGCGAATATCATCATTGCTGTATATAGTAGCATAGTAGCATTAACGGTTAGTAATAATGACTGCATTCCCCTAGGCAGCCCAATCATATGCATTTTTATGGTAAAGTCGATGCTTTCATAGCCTCTCATCATTAACCCAAATTGTACTGTGGAAAATATCATCAGGGCGCAGCAGATGATTGATATGGAAATAGGACGTTTAGGCATTACACACTCCTTTGTGTAGTTTACTTCCTGTAATAAGTTACGACTGGTTTATCAAGGCTCCTTTTTTCCTGAGTGAATTTCACATATGTAAGGTAGGCAGCATACGTCTACACCAAGTGTCGAAGCGTCCCCAAAAACTGGATGTGTGGTAGTACTGGGGAAGGGAAACGAACATATAAAACGAAGACATAGCATTCTTGCTACTTGTAGCTACCATCCGGCTGGTGCTCCAGGCCATTCTGTTCCTCTTCCATGGACTCGTAGGGCAGTACCTGGCCTTGCTCATCGCGAACGCCACATCGGCAGCGGGTCACCCAGCAGGAGACGGTTCGCGCAGCGTATACGGTGAGGGTTGAGGGCAAGCCGCACTTTTTGGAACGGTGAACAAAGCACCGGGTTCGATGATCTCCGCGCCAACGAAGACGGTAGTGGTTCTTAGGGTGACATAGAGAGCTGCCCACCGAAGAACCGCCGGTTGGCGGTACCGGTGGAATATCTCTGTAGTGTCGTCAGTGTTACTTAAAACTGCCGTCGGGTTGATACTCAAGTCCATAGTAACTTGGTACGAAAACACCGTGTTCCTCTTGCCACTCGCGTGAAAGGCGAATGGCTTCCTGAACCTGCTCAGGAGTCATTATTGCCTCAAGGCGACGTTTGTCTGGCGCTCCAGCAGGATCCTGGAGGTCGTAGTACTTATATGCTTGAACCAGATCTACCTCGGTGCCGATGCCATGTTCGTAGTAGTTGGCAAGGCCTCGGTGGCTCAGAAATCCATTAAAAGGCATATCTTCTGCGCGTTTTAGCCACTCAAATGCTGTTTGTTCATCTTTAGGGACACCAGTCCCTTCTCGGTAGATGCCGGCAAGCTGGGTGGCGGACTCGGCATCACCCTGTTCGGCGGCTTCGGTAAACCAGATTTTCGCCTGCTGGATATCTTCATCCACTAGGTCCTGAGGATCGGCGCCACGGTAGGCATGGCCAAGATCTTTCTGGGAAAGAATATAGCCTTTTTCCGCCGATGCCTGGAGATAGGCCAGGGCAAGTGGTTTGTTGACTTGTGTGCCAATTCCCTTGTAGTAGACGGTGAAGAGAGAGTAACCGGCATCTATAACGCCAAGTCTCCATGCCTCTTGAAGTAATTTCGAGCCTTCGCTTGTGTCAGGCTGCCGCTCGAATCCTGTGATCTGACCAAAGTGAATAAGGCCCAATAAAAAGGTGGCCTCTCCATCTCCGTTTCGACTTCTTTCTTTAATTTGATCTTCTGTTGTGTTTTTTAAGTAGTCCCAGTAGGGTTTATTTTGGGGTGTGTTTGAGATAAGATAAGGTGTTCCTTCCATTTCGACAATAGTTATGGGCTGAGATTTTATAAGGCTGAAAGTGGAGGCGTTATCACAGCCCGAAATGCTGGCTATTGTCAGAAGAGATAAAATTAATATTGCTAGGCGTTGATGAATGTTTGGCACATTAAATTCTCATCGTGAATGTTCCGAAATTAGCAGTGTCCGCATTATCTGAGTCTAGGAAGCTAACGTATAGCGAAAGCAACTTTGGTGGATGGTTGCTATGAAGGTGATCTTTAATGGATATGGTGTGAATTCCGTTGTGCTTTGATGTTGTTGCTCGATCATCTTTCTCTATGTTTGGGTTGTTTTCTTGTCTAGTTGTCAGTGTGTCGCTACCTTTGGTTTTTATATAGTTTTCCTGAAATAGTATGTCCTCTTTTTCTAATCCCTCCCCTAGCTTTAGTTTTAATTTAATCTCCATGCTATCCAAATCCGGTACGGTGACCAGAATGCTAAGCGTGCGTGGTAGCTGACGGGAGCGCTCCCTGACGATATCCCATTGCCCTTGAGTCGGTACCACCCCATAGCTTTCGTAGTCATCTGGCTCTTGCAGCAACATCTCCACCGTCACGCCCTTGAACACCAGTTCCAAGCCATTCTGTTCCTCTTCCATGGAGTCGTAGGGCAGTACCTGGCCTAGCTCATCGCGAACGCCATATCGGCAGCGGGTCACCCAGCAGGAGACGGCGAAGGCGACCAGGATGTTGAGTCCAGGCCCAAGGATGAGTTTCAAAACGGAGGTAACCACCCCGTTGGCAACACCCGCGAAAAGAGCGACAGGTGCGCTAATGGGCCCAACAGCGACAGCTACGACAATGACCAAGGCGACGACACCGTTGGCAACATCGATATTGCCGGCGGTCCTGTGTTTATTCTGAATACTCTCCGGCAGGCCCAACAAGGCCGCCCGATGGGCGTTGGCACGTTTGTCAAGACCATCCGCGATACTGAGTACCCCTATGATGGCGTCGCCTGGCAGCCTGAGGATCTGCAGGCGCCGGACGAGCGATGCCAGGGCGCCGTCGGTACTGGCCAAAAGAGTGGCAGCGAATTGCAAGGTGTCGACCGAGGCAATGATGAGTTTTGTCAATGCAAGCGTTACCTGGATGCCGTCTGCGTCGCCAGAGGAAAATTCGCTGTTGAGGATGCTGAAGTTGTTGTAGTAGATCAGTAGCAGTTGAACCCTCGTGGACGTATTCCTGAGGCCTGCAACGGCGGGGTGATTGGTGCCGCCGATGCCCTGTGCAATGTAGCTGCCTAGATCGCGCGCATTTTGCCGATCGTTCCAGTTGCTTTTGGCAATATCGTCTTCGTCGAAGTCATCGGTAGTGGTGTTGAAGCGCTCCAGGAAGTCCGGGGCGGTCGTATCGATGGGGATGACCACGGTGATTTGATGGTCATTCTCGATATGGGTGACGGAGAAGTTGCCTCCCACGCCGTCGTCCTCGTGGAACTGCAGAGCACCGGAGGCGTCGGGGTTGGCCTTGCCTTTGGGATAGAGTTGGCGCGTCAGCGTGTCCAGCCAGTCGTGGAAGTCCTTGCGGCCGACGGAAACGCTCGCCAGCACTGGCAGGTGGAGGTACTGGGCAGGGTCATTGGCGTCCTGTGACGCCTGGATCTGCTGCACGTCGTAGCTGCCGGTAATGATCAACTGCTGATAGCGGTTGAAACTTTCCAGCGCCTTGACGGATGGGAGGTCTGCCGCGTCGATCGCGTTGTTGTTGCTGTTGATATTTGTTGTACCACCATCGTTGCCGGCGTCCGCGTCAGCGGTAGAATTTGGGTCCGGTGGCGTGTCGGGAATGACCTTGGAGGCGTCCTGTAGCGCCTGGGCGTAGAGACTGTTGCCCATGGTGGCGATGAGTCCGGCCATGGTGGTGTCGTAGCGAAACTCACGCTCGCCATGCAGCAGCTCACGATACTGCTCCCGCCATGTGAGCAAGACCCTGGGCGGTACGTAGGCTTTGGCCGGTAGCGCCTGGCGAACGGTAATGGCGTCGTCGATCAAGCGACGCTGGTTGGAGAACATGGCCTTCATCAGCAATGAATCAGTTGAGTCGATGGCGCTGGCTAGCCTGTCCCACAACCATTTGCTGGCATCACTCAGAATGCCGCCCAGCAGTGCGTTGGAGAGTACTCCGCTCAGTCCCAGCCCGGGTGCATAGACATCGTCGGAGTAGCGTACTGTGACGCGATCAAGGTGTGCCTCGACCCACAGGGAGTAGTCCTCATCAAAGGCCCGTACCAGCTGATTGATCCGCTCCACCAGCGCTTTGTACTTCGCCTTGAAGTCTTCAAGCTCGGGGTTAATGCGTTTCCCTGTCTCGGGATCTACGGGAGCGTCCGGCAAGGTATAGTAGTCCGCTAGCTCCTTGTTGTAGGCGGAGATAAGTTGCTCGGGTTCCTGGGTCAGCAGTTCGATGCTCCTCCTTTCTGCATCGATCTGACGCTGCAGGTCGCGCCTTTCAATACGTAGTGTTTCGATCCGCTGTCTATCTAGCCAGTTGGGATCGCCGTCGGAGCGTATCGCTTCGATCTGCCGATCTATCTGATTTATCCGTTGCTGCTTGGAGTCGATGGTCGGTTGGCTGGCCTCTTCAATCCGCTGGTTCATGGGGGCCTGGGCAATCTGCCGCTGTATTCGGTAATTTTCCTCGAAGATCTCGATGGCCTTGTAGCACAGCAGGTTGCGCCGATTCAGGTAACCCTGGGGGTCATGCTGCTGAAGAAACTCCTCGAGCAGCTCCAATGGTCGTTGGCGGTAGGCGTTGAGTTCGTTGATCAGGCCGACTTCATCATGCACCGCCAGTACCAGACTCTTGTCCTTTAATTGCTGCGAGGCGGCGCGAAGACGCTGTCCCATGGCTTGGCGCAGTTCCTCGCGGGTGAATAGTTGGCGATTGTTCTGATCGGGCCAGAAGAAGGCCTCCATGCCGGCGGCATTGTCGCTGTACTCGGCGACCAGCGAGAGCTCCTCGGCGCTGAAAGCGAAGGGCTGCTGGGTCTTGTTGTCGCGCCAGGCGGCGACGTCGAAGCGCTGCATGGCCACGTCGCGCAGGCGCCGACCGTCACTGTGGGAGGCGGTGCGCAGGTGGTTGAGAAAGGTGATGGGAAGCGCGTGCTCGCTGTACAGGTAGTAGATGTTGGTGGCGGTGTCGACGCTGTCCAGGGCGATGGTCGAAGCGCTGACCGTCTTGAAGCGCCGTTCCTCGTCGTTCAGCCCGCAGGCGAATTCGGGTTGTTCCGGGGAGGGGGGCGCCTCGCCGACGGAATACTGGTAGAACATGCCATCAGTCGTGACCACATAGGCATACCAGTTGTGGTTGACGCGATCCCCGGTGGTGCCGGCGTCGCTGGTATTGCGAGTGTTCTCGTCGTCGAGCAGATAGAAGTAGCCGGGTCTGAGCTGGCGCAGGATATATTTGCTGACCTGGCTACCGGTGGTGTCGCCCAGATAGCTGCGTACGGGTTCTCCCAGCGTGCGTGGTGACGTCCCCTGGTCGGTCACGGCCTGGTTGAGCCGGATATCGGTGAACTCCGTTACCCTGTCCGTCGGTAACTCGGTGAAGCCGGAGGTCAACGAGGTGCGCTCACACACAGTCAAGCGCACCGGCAGGATGGGGAGACCCACTCTCTCGCACAGAGGGCACTGTCCTGATTGCACGCCGGGTAGATCGATGCAGGCGTCATCAATCCGCTTGAGCAGGTCTGGATTGACCATGAGCCGTATTCCTCGTCCAGGTTGAGATCTCGTTCCACTCGGCAACCGGCAGGGCGGCGGTCAGATCGCCGTAGCGCTGGCTCGGACCGATGCTTTCCAACAGGCGCTGCATGAAGGGGTGTCGGTGAAAGTCATCCCCCACGTGGAGACCATGCAGGACAAACCTTTGCTGGTCGGCAGGCGTGTGGAGTCCATGCCGTTCAGCCGTACGCATCAGCGCGTTGATACGCTCTGGTGATGCCTCCGCTGCACTGTCAGGCTCAAGCGAGCGCCACTTGTCGATCAGGTGGTTGATGGTGCCGCTGCGTTTGAGCGAGGCCCATTGTTCCGGTGACAAGGTGAAGGGCGCTGGAGGCGGCTCCCGGGGAATCTCCATTTCACGCAGGACCTGCTGGTGGTCGAAATAGAACCAGCCGGTGAAGGGGTGCAATAGCAGGGTTTTCTGACCGGGTTCCAGCAGAAAGGCGAGCAGCTCCATCACCCTTGGATCGAAAAAACGCAGAAGGCATGTCTTGCCTTCGGGACTGGTCGCCGTCAGTTGGCGTTCGATCCACCGACTCAGGGAGATCGACAGGACCGACGAGGTGACCAAGGCGCAAAACCCGCTTGGCTCCGTGCGCTTGCTTGGCAGGCTGCTACGTTGCTGCGCTACCAGCTCGGGGATGTCGACGTCCCGCACCTCCAGCGGTTTGAGGTAGAGCCGCCGCCATGGAGGCAGGTCGATAAAGGGGTTGGCGATGATGCGAAACTGCCTGGTCGCCAGTTCCAGTTCGTCGCAGGAAAGTTGCCAGCGCTCGTCCTGGGAAGGATCGATCAGTGCGTAGAGCCTGGAGGTGCTGGCCTGCAGACGAAGGCGCTGGAGTGTGTTGTCAGTTGAGCTTGCCGGTTCGCTCGACATCAGTTGCCCTCCACGATGCCGCCGCCGTCCTTGCTGGCCTGGCCGTTGCTGCGTGGGCAGATTTTCGGCGCGAAGTCCGGCAGGTAGGGAAGCGCGGGATCCAGCGATGAAGGCCCGGCCAAGCTGTGCGTGGTGGCCTTGAGGCTGACAAGACCCGGGCCGTGGATCTGGATATCGCCGTCCTTGATGCGCAGGACGCCTGCGCCGCTGATGAACTCAATGCCCTGGGCAGCCTCGATACGCACCTTGCCCTCGGTGGAGGTGATGGAGAGGGTCTTTTCCGCGCTCAGCGCCATCTGGTCGCTCTGGGCCTGCACCTCTACCTTGCCTCGGGCGGCGAACAGCTTGATGCCGGCTCGTTGCACGAACAGCGACAGGCGCTCGCGGATAGTGGCCACCAGGCTGCGTCCGCTGGCCAGGTTGATGTCTTCGCCACAACTGGCGCTGAACGATTCGTGCTGGGCGAGGTGTGTCGATGCGGGCGTACTCAAGACGATGCCGGCCGGTGAGGCAAGATGCAGCCAGGGTTGCTTGAGACAGGATGCCTGTCCGGTGCCTGCCTGGCTGCCGGCCTCGGCGGTGGACTGCTCGTCGCTGTCGGCGGCACTACTGTTTGGCTCGCCGTAGATCTGCCGGGTGTCCTCGGCGGCCTGCTTGAGGTCGAGGCGAGTCTCCAGCACATCGGCGCCGTGTTCCATGGCGCTCTTGCTCAGGCGATCGGACAGGTGCCAGGCGCTGGACAGTTCCTGATGGATGGGCCCTGTCGCAAGCTGGTCGCCTGCAGCCCCCAGCTGCCCCCAACTGGTCAGCAACAGCCCCTGATTCGAGCGGATTGCGCCATAGGCATCGCTACGCAGTTCGAAGCCGGTGCCACGAAAGTCCCCGCGGGTGTTGCCGTGCTGATGTATCAGGTAGCCCAGATTGAGCTGGCTCTTGGCGTGTTCCGAGTTGAGGCGGATACGCTCCTGGTCGGTGGCGTCGTCAAACACCAGTTCGTTGTAGTTGCTGCCTCGGTAGGTCTTTGACTTGATGCCCGAAAGCAGGCCGTTGGAATGCCACTCGGGTTGTGCATCACCGTTGTAGACTCGGCCGGTAATGAGGGGACGATCCGGATCGCCCTCGAGGAAGTCGACGATGACCTCCTGGCCGATGCGTGGCACGAACACGGACCCCCAGCCGGCGCAGGCATTGGCTTCGGACACCCGTAACCAGCAACTCGAGCGATCGTCGTGCTGTCCGTTGCGATCCCAATGGAACTGCACCTTGACGCGGTTGAGGCGGTCGGTATGGATCTCTTCGCCTTCGGGGCCGACGACGATGGCAGTGTGGGGGCCGCCGACAACAGGGCGTGGATGATCCAGTGTGGATCGAAAGGGCACGACGGTGCGCTGCGACTCGAAGTCAACCAGGTAGTGGCCGGTGCCGGCACGTTGGTAGTCGTCTTGGTGAGGGCTCTCGTCCTGCAGACCGTGGGCGCTTCTTGCCTGATCCAGGGCTTGCTGCAGGCTGCCCGGCAGGGTGCTGAGGTGGGCGGATACCGGCAGGGCGTTCTCGGCCTGGATATTGAGGTCGAGCACGACGAATTCACGCTCGCTGGCATCGCCGTGCAGGTGACGTTCGTGTTGTTCCAGCGAGAAGATATGGCCAGCCTGCAACTGTCGGGTGCCGCCGGCGCCTCGAAAACGCTTGGCCAGGGATTCCACTGCCTGCAGGCGGTTGTCCACCAGGGTACGGCCGCGATCGAAGGTATCGTAGTAGTAGGCCCCGGGATAGTCGTAGAACTCCTGGGGACTGAGATTTCCCTGGTCGGGCAGGGTATCCAGTGCGTATTGGCGGGGCCGTGATGGTTGCCGGTAGTCGCAGGTGCCGATGGTCATGCGGGTCGGTTGCTGGTGACGGATACCTCCCCACTGAGTGATGCTGTCCTGGTGCTCCGTGGCGGCTTGACGGTGATAGCGAATCGCCCTGGGGGAGACCGCCGGACAGACGGTGAGGTCGTCGGTGATCACCATGCGATGCCCTGGATAGCGGCCCTGATCGGCGCTGTGTTCGAAGAAGTAGTAGAGGCCTTCCTGCTGCATCAGCCGGCTGATGAAGTGGAAGTCACTTTCGCGGTACTGAACACAATAGCTGCGGGCCGCATACGGGCGTTGGCTGCGGATGAGCCAGCGTCCGTTGGCCACGTCGTAAGCCGAGAATACCGTTTCCAGAATATCCAGCACGTTCATGTCCTGGAAAATGCGGCTGTCCTGACCGAGTTGCAGGAGCGACAGCCAGGGCACTATCCCGAGCTGGTAATAGAAGACTCCACCATCCTCTCCCAGTAGTGCTGCCGTATCGACGAAGCCTGATCGTCGTTGATAGCTGCCGTCTGCCTGGCGAATGTCGAGCTCGGCCGGCATTGCCAGCAGGTGCCTGAGCTCGATATCTCCGTGTTGGCAAATGCAGTCGAGGGTGTAGCGGAAGGGGTGGGACATTCGCTCATTGCCCACCAGTCGATGGGGAATCAGCGGATGCTTGCCGACGCTGAGTTTCAGCAGTCGTTCGTCCTGCGTGAGTTCCGTATCGAACAGTGATCCCAGCCAGCGGCCCGAGCCATTCTCCATTGCTTTGCGCTCCCTGTGCGTGTCCATGCCCACGCTTCCGCCAGAACGTGTCCGGGAACGCTCTTCAGGTGTGTCGAACTTCGGGTCGGACTTGTACGGGGCGAGCGACGGCGAACCGTTATCTATTTGTTACGGCTACATTAGGCATCATCGGTTGTCTGGGGGAATCGGTGATATGGATGGATGAATGGAAGCGGTGGATTTGTAAGAAGATCAGTACAAACTAACCGGGAGTGACGAAGGGGCTCGCTCGGTATGTCTGGCGGGGACGTGGCGGCTCAAGGCGGGGCGCTGCGTTGGCGCAGATGAGGAGAGCCGCTGACGAGAGAGGCTCCCCCGTGGCCAGGATATCGTCCACGGGGGAGAGAATGATCGACCCTTCAAGGCCAGTAGTGGCTGCCCACATCGGGCACGCTGCCTGGCCATCAATCGAGCAAGCCTGGCTGGGTCGGGGCGCTACAACTCGTTGAAGTAACAGTGATGCCGGGTCTCGCAACGGGACACTCGGTACTCCAGCGCCTGCTCCTGAATATCTCTTGCCACCCGCTGTATCTCGAGGATCGGACTGCCTTCGGCGATTTCCAGGTGGTGGGCTTCGTCCTTGCCCGCCGCCACTGCGAACAGGCGTTCCTCGGCGTGGCTGACGTTGCAGCCGAAACGCTGCTGATACAGCTGATAAAGGGTGTTTGGCAGGGTCTCCGGCAGGCTTTCCAGCGTCGGAAAGCGTGTCGCCGCGACCACCACGTCCTCGAGCAGGGCGGGGCGTTCGTCGAGCTCCCTGACGCGGCGAATATGGATGACGTCGTCTGCGTCCTCCAATCCCAGCACCTCCATTTCCTCTTCGTTGGCCGGACGCCTTTCGCGCACCAGGATGCGCGACGTCGGTAGCGAGCGGGTGCCATCGAGTCGGGTCAGGTGGAAGAAGCGAAACAGCGAGCTGTCCTGATCGTGGGTGGCGACCACGGTGCCCTTTCCCTGGTAGCGGATCACCACGTTGTCGCTAGCCAGGGAGTCCAGCGCCTTTCTCAGGGTGCCGACACTGACCTGATACTCCTTGGCTAACGCCGACTCGCTGGGGATAAAGGTGCCGGGTGCCCACTCTCCCGAGACGATGCGCTGAAGCAGCACCTCCTTGATCTGCTGGTAGAGCGGTCGGTAGCTGAGGCTTGGCTGATCCATGCGGGTTCCTTCTTTGCGTTGGGCGAGGCCCGTTTCTTCGCCGCCAGTATAGCTCGAGGGAAATCTAGTTGATACTTGACTAACCTATATCCTATGTCCTATACATGAGTTGTGAGGGCAGCAAGCGACACCTGCCCAGGGCCAACCGGCGATATCACAACGTCAACAACATTCGTTCAGGAGAGGGGCAGCATGAGCATCGATTTCGTAGTGCACGATGCCGACGACAGTGTCGGGGTCGTGGTGGTCGAAGGCGTCGAGGCGGGGCAGACCCTGACAGGCTGGGTCATGCATCAGGACCAGACGGTCACCTTCGAGGTGAGCGACGCCATTCCCATCGGTCACAAGCTGGCCATTCGTGACCTCGATGAGGGCGACACCGTGATGAAGTACGGCGTCGATATCGGTCGCGTCGTCCAGCCGATCAAGCAGGGCGAGCACCTGCACGTACACAACGTCAAGACAAAGAGGTGGTAAGCATGGAAATCAAGGGTCGCAAGTTCCAGGGGTATCGGCGTGAAAACGGCCGTGTAGGGGTCCGTAATCACGTGATCGTGCTGCCGGTGGACGACATTTCCAATGCTGCCGCCGAAGCGGTTGCCAACAACATCAAGGGCGCACTGGCGCTGCCGCATCCCTACGGCCGCCTGCAGTTCGGCGCCGATCTTGACCTGCACTTCCGCACGCTGATCGGCACCGGCTGCAATCCCAACGTGGCGGCGGTGGTGGTGATCGGTATCGAGCCAGGCTGGACCAACAAGGTGGTGGACGGCATCAAGGCCACCGGCAAGCCGGTCGAAGGCTTCTGGATCGAGCAGAATGGTGATCACAACACCATCTGTGCCGCCTCCAAGAAGGCCAAGGAATTCGTCCAGTACGCCAGCGAGATCCAGCGCGAGGAGTGCGACGTCAGCGAACTGTGGGTGTCCACCAAGTGCGGCGAGTCGGACACCACCTCCGGCTGCGGCGCCAACCCCACCGTGGGCGACGCCTTCGACAAGCTGTACGACGCCGGCTGCACCCTGGTATTCGGCGAGACCTCAGAGCTGACCGGCGGGGAACACCTGGTGGCCGAGCGCTGCGCCACCCCCGAGGTGCGCGAACAGTTCCAGGCGATGTTCGATCGCTACAGCGACATGATCGACCGCCACAAGACCAGCGACCTGTCCGAGTCCCAGCCGACCAAGGGCAACATCGAAGGTGGCCTGACCACCATCGAGGAGAAGGCGCTGGGCAACATCCAGAAGATCGGCCGTCGCTGCAAGGTGGATGGCGTACTGGACAAGGCCGAAACGCCGGACAAGCCGGGCCTGTGGTTCATGGACTCGTCTTCCGCCGCCGCCGAGATGGTGACCCTGTGCGCCGCCGCCGGCTACGTGGTGCACTTCTTCCCGACGGGGCAGGGCAACGTCATCGGCAACCCGATCCTGCCGGTGGTGAAGATCTGCGCCAACCCGCGCACCGTGCGCACCATGAGCGAGCACATCGACGTCGATGTGTCCTCGATCCTCAAGCGCGAGATCAACATGGAAGAGGCCGGTGATCAGCTGCTTGAAATGATGCTGCGCACCGCCAATGGCCGCAATACCGCCGCCGAGGCGCTGGGGCATCGGGAGTTTGTGCTGACCCGTCTGTACGAAAGCGCCTAAGCCAACGCCCGAGGCGGCGATCTGGCAAAAAAACCGGCTCCTCCCGCCGTTCGTCGGGAGGGGCAGGCCGTTGTAGTAAAGAAGGTTGTGCAAGAACGGCGAGCAATGAAAGCGAGTTGCTCGTAGCGAAGATCCTGACCACCCCATAACGACAACATCAGGAGTAACGTCATGCGCCTTTCCCACACCCTGACCCTGACCGCGATGCTGGCGGCGTCAACCCTTGTGGCCCCGCTGGCCCTCGCCGACGCCGAGGACTTTCCCGCCAAGGACGTGCAGTACGTGATCCCCTTCGGTCCGGGCGGCGAGTCCGATATCAGTGCCCGACTGCAGCAGAAGTACTTCGAGGAGATCACCGGCCAGCAGCTGATCATCCAGTACATGCCCGGTGGCGGCGGCGCGGTGGGCTGGTCCCAGCTCAACGACATGACCGCCGATGGCCATACCATCATGGGCTCCAATCTGCCCCATATCGTGCTCAAGCCGATGGGCAAGGATGCCGGTTTTGCCACCGAGGACGTCAACAACTTCTACTTCTTCCACTACTCGCCGGACGCCATCCTGGTCCGCGAGGACAGCCCCTACCAGACCCTGGAAGATCTGGTCGAGGCGGCGCGCCAGGCGCCCGGTGTGGTGACCTTCTCCGGTAGCGGCACCTACAGTGCCAATGACGTGGCCAATACGCGCTTCCAGCAGTTGGCCGACGTCACCACTACCTACATCCCTTTCAAGGGCACCGGCGCGGCGGTCACCGCTCTGCTGGGTGGCCAGGTCCAGGCCGAGTGGGGCTATACCACCGTGGCCGCCAACCATCAGGACAAGGTGCGCATGCTGGCGGTGGCCGCCGAGGAGCGCCATCCGCTGTTCCCCGACGTGCCGACCTTCCAGGAACTCGGCTATGACATGGTGGGCGGCGCCTATCGTGGCATGGCGGTGCCCAGCGAGACGCCGGCAGACGTTCAGGCGCGGTTGTCCGAGATCTTCGATCAGATCAACCAGAATCCCCAGTTCCGCCAGGAGATGGAGGATCTGGGCTTCGTGTTGATGGACGTCGGCAATGATGACGTTGCCGACTTTCTGGCCGAACAGAGCCAGCAGTATGAGACCAGCGCGCGAGAACTCGGCCTGATCGACTGAGGTCAACGCCATGGATCTTATCGTTCACGCGCTCGGCGCTCTGTCGCCGCTCAATCTTGCGCTGGCCCTGCTCGGGGTAACGGCGGGCATCGTCATCGGTGCCCTGCCGGGGCTTTCCGCCACCATGGCGGTGGCGGTGCTGGTCCCGGTGACCTTCGGCATGGCGCCGGAGTCGGCCCTGATCATGCTCGGCGCCATCTATACCGGGGCCATCTACGGCGGCTCCTACTCGGCGATACTGGTCAATACGCCGGGGACGCCCTCGGCCATCGCCACCACCTTCGACGGCTATCCCATGGCCCGCCGCGGTGACGGTGATCTGGCCGTCACCCTGTCGACCATCGCCTCGGTGGTCGGTGGGCTGGTCGGGGTGCTGGCGCTGCTGCTGCTGGCGCCGCTGCTGGCCCAGGTCGCGCTCAGCTTCGGGCCGGTGGAGTACTTCTGGCTGGCGATCTTCGGGCTGACGCTGATCTCGGCGCTGTCCGAGGACTCGACCCTCAAGGGGTTCATGGGGGCGGGCTTCGGCCTGTTGCTGTCCACCGTGGGCGTCGCGGTGATCGGCGGCGATATCCGCTACACCTACGGCTCGCCGGTGCTGCTTGGTGGCATCGAGACGGTCTCGGCACTGATCGGCCTGTACTGCATTCCGGTGCTGATCGATCTGGTGGCAACACCCGCCGCTCACCTCAAGGTGGATGGCGTGTCGCGCGGGGTGCGCTTTCGCGAGGGCATGGCGATCGCCATCAAGGGCAAGCTGAACCTGCTGCGCTCGGCGACCATCGGCACCGGTGTCGCCATCCTGCCCGGGGCGGGCGGCTCGATTGCAAGCCTGGTGTCCTATTCGGAGGCACGCCGGGTGGCCGACGAACCGGCGAGCTTCGGCAAGGGCAATCCTCAGGGGGTGCTGGCGACCGAGGCCGCCAACAATGCCACCGTGGGCGGCGGCTTCATTCCGACCCTGGTGCTGGGCATCCCGGGCACGCCGCCGGATGCAGTGATCCTCGGGGCCTTGCTGGTGCAGGGCTTTCGTACCGGACCGGAGCTCTTCACCACCAACGCCGGTATCACCTACACCTTCGTCGCCGGGCTGTTTCTGGCCACCTGCCTGCTGCTGCCGCTGGGTCTGTTGATCGGGCGCTACGCCTTCAAGTCGATCATCTCCATTCCCAAGGCGCTGCTGGTACCGACCATCGCCTTCATGACGGTGATCGGCACCTACGCCATCCGCAACAGCGCCAGCGACGTGGTGATCATGCTGTGCCTGGGGGTGCTGGGCTGGGTGCTCAATCGCTACGGCTTTCGGCCCTCGCCCATCGTGCTGGGGCTGATCCTCGGACCCATCGCCGAGCAGGGCTTCGTCCAGGGCTTCCTGATGGGGCGGGCCAGCGGATCGCTGTTCGCTACCTTCTTCGGTGGTCCGATCAGCCTGACGATCATTGCGTTGTCGTTGCTGAGCGTCTTCTACCCGATGGTCAAGGCACGGCGTGAGGCAAGACGTCAGGACAAGACAATCAATGGGGAGGCGTCGCCATGAGCGCTGTTCACAACAGAAGCACTGGTCACGACACGAGCACTGGCCACAACGCCAGCGCTGCCAGCAAGAAGAAGCACGCCATCCAGGCCTCCTGCTCCCGAGCAAGCGAGTATCTGCTGCCGACGCTATTCGTCGCCGGCGCCGCTCTATGCCTGTGGGAGACCCGTGAGATGAGTCAGCTCGGGGCGGTATTTCCTGCGGTGATCTCGCTGGTGGTGATCGCCGCGGGGCTGCTGCGCCTGGGGCAGCTTGGGCTGCGCGGGGTGGTGGCCAACCATGAGCGGGGCTCTGATTCGAGTTCTGATCCAAGTTCTGATCCGAGTGCGGGCTCGACCCCTCGTCGCCTGGCGCTGGTCGGAATCATGCTGGCCTGGGCCCTGGCGCTGCCCTGGCTCGGCTTCCTGTTGACCGGCCTTGCAAGCTTCGTCGGGCTGATGGTGGTGGCGCAGTACCGGCGCTGGCATCCACGTCGCCTGGCCGGACACCTGGCAACCGGCGCCGTGCTGGTGGCCTTCTTCTATGCCCTGTTTGCGCTGGTACTCAATGTTCCGCTGCCCGCGGGTCGCTGGTTCACGCTGTGAGGTCGATTCGACGCCATTATCGAGGGAGTAAAACGATGGCCAGGATAGTTATCTCGGAATTCATGGACGAGCAGGCGGTGGCCTGGCTCGGTGAGCACCACGAAGTGCTGTGTGACACCCGTCTGGTCGAGGATCGAGGACGCCTTCTGGACGCGGTGGCCGACGCCGATGCGCTGATCGTGCGCAATCGGACCCAGGTCGATAGCGAACTGCTGACAAGGGCGCCGCGCCTCAAGGTGGTGGGGCGTCTTGGTGTCGGACTCGACAATATCGACCTCGGAGCCTGCGCCGAGCGCGACGTCGAGGTCAAGCCGGCCCAGGGTGGCAACGCCGGCTCGGTGGCCGAGTACGTGATCGCCGGGGCGCTGATGCTGCGCCGAGGTTCCTACGCCTCGACCCCGGCCATGCTGGCAGGGGAGTGGCCCCGCCAGGCGCTGATGGGGCGTGAGGTCAGCGGCGCGAGGTTGGGTCTGGTGGGCTTTGGTGCCATCGCCCAGGTCACCGCCGGGCTCGCCCGGGCCCTCGGTATGGAGGTGCTGGCGTTCGATCCCCACCTGCCGGCCGAGTCTGCGGCCTGGGGCCAGACCCAGCGCTGCGAGAAGCTGGAAGTGCTGCTGTCCGAGGCCGACGTGGTCAGTCTCCACGTGCCGCTCAATGACCAGACCCGACACCTGTTGGACGCCGATCGCCTGGCCGTCATGAAGCCCGGCGCAGTGGTCATCAACGCCGCCCGCGGTGGGGTGGTGGACGAGCCGGCACTGGCCGAGGCGCTCACCAGTGGACGCCTGGCGGGGGCCATGCTCGATGTGTTCGAACAGGAGCCACTTGGCGCAGGCTCGGTGCTCGAAGGGGTGCCCCATCTGGTACTGACCCCGCATATCGCCGGGGTGACCGAGGAGTCCAACGCGCGTATCAGCCAGATGACCGCCGAGAACGTGGTTGCGGTACTGACGCCGGAGGGGGTGGCATGAGCCAGACGACAACACTTGCCCGCGAACAGGCGCGGGAACTCGCCATGGAGGCGATGCGTGCCAGAGGCTTCCCCGAGCGCGAGGCCGCCATCACGGTGGAGGCGCTGCTCGACGCCGAGCGTGACGGTCTGCCGTCCCATGGGCTCTCGCGCCTACCGTTCTATCTGGACCAGGCCGCCAGCGGCAAGGTCAACGCCGGCGCCATACCCAGGGCCGAAGCCGATGGCGCGGTGGTGCGGGTCGACGCCGACCATGGATTGGCCTTTCCGGCCATCGCCAGCGGGCTGGACGCCGGCTTCGAGGTGGCGCGGCAGCAGGGGCTATGCGCGATTTCCATCGGACGCTCTCACCACTTTGGGGTGGCCGGTGCACCGGTGGAGCGAGCGGCTCGGGAGGGCTTTATGGCGCTGGCATTCAGCAATGCGCCGTCGGCCATGGCGCCCTGGGGTGGTCACAAGCCGCTCTACGGCACCAACCCCATCGCCTTCGCCTGTCCGCGACCCGAGGGCGAACCCATGCTGCTGGACCTGTCATTGTCCAAGGTGGCCAGGGGCAAGGTGATGCTGGCGCGCAAGGCCGGCAAGCCGATCCCCGAGGGCTGGGCGGTGGGGCCGGATGGGGCGCCTACCACCGATCCAGAGACCGCCATCCAGGGCAGCATGGTGCCGGCAGGAGACGCCAAGGGGGCGGCGCTGGCGATGATGGTGGAGCTGTTGTGCGCGGGGCTTTCCGGTAGTCGCTTCGGTTTCGAGGCGGGGTCTTTCTTCGAGGCGCAGGGAGAGCCACCCGGGGTCGGTCATTTGATGCTGCTGTTCGACGTCGATCGCTTCGCGCCCGATGTGCTCGCGCGCTGTGAAGTGCTGTTCGCCGCGATGCTCGAGCAGCCGGGCGTGCGCCTGCCCGGCGACCGGCGCCACCAGCTGCGACGCCAGAGCCATGATCGGTTGGCGCTGCCGACGGCGGTGGTGGATGACCTGACGGCCATTGCGACTTCCTAGCAGTGCGGCTTCCTGGATAGCGTTCGCGGATACAGTTCGCGGATAGCGCCTAGAACGACTTTCCCGAATAGCTTTGCTGAATGGCTTTATCAGCCAGCTCAGCCGGCCTACTGGCCGATTCCGGCAAGTGGCGGCGCCGTCGATCCCCGTAGCTGGACGCTGGCATCCAGGTGCAGGTCGCTGGGCCGTTCGCGATGGCGAATCCACGTCATCAGGGCGTCGGCGGCATGCACTCCGATGTCACTGGCGGGCACCGAGACGGTGGTCAGCGATGGCGACATGTAGGCCGCCTGGGGCAGATCGTCGAAGCCGGTGATCGACAGTTCCCTAGGCAGGTCGAGCCCGCGTCGCTGGGCCTCGAGCAGGGCGCCGAAGGCCAGGGTGTCATTGCCGCAAAGCAGCGCCGTGGGCGGGGAGGACATCTCCAGCAGTCTGGCGCAGGCGTCGGCGCCCTCGGCGACACCGTACTCCACCACCTCGACGTCCGGCGCCGGGCAACCGGCAGCGGTAATCGCATCGCTGAACCCCTCGAAGCGGGCCCGGGCACGGTCATTGTGTTCATAGGGTGCGGTGACGATGGCGAGGCGGCGGTGGCCCAGGTCGATCAGGTGGCTCGCCAGCTGTCTGGCGGCGCCGCGATTGTCGAAGCCGATACAGGGGGCTTCGGCCTTGTCATGGGTCTGCCAGCTGGTGAGGAAGGGCAGTTGACGCTGGTGAAGCAGACGGTAGGCGTCGGCAAGGTGTTCATGGCCGATCAACACGACGCCGTCCACGCCATGCTGGACCAGCGTCCGCAACGCCTGCAGTTCGTCCTCGAGGTCGTAGCGGTAGGTGGCCAGCAGCAGACGACAGTCATGCTCCTTGAGGCGCCGCTCCAGGCTGTTGGCCATGGTGCCGAAGATCGGGTTGTCGAGGGTCGGTACCAGCAGACCGATGGCGCCGATGCGGCGCGAGGCCAGTGCACGGGCCGAACCATCCGGCACGTAGCCGAGGCGGCCGACGGCAGCCTCCACTTTCTTTCGCAGGCGGTCGCTGACGTGGGGTGCGCCGTTGAGCACCCGCGAGACAGACGCCGTCGAGACCCCGGCCTCCCGGGCCACATCTTCCAGCAACGCTCTGGTGGGACGATCGTTCATCTGGCCTCTCCTGGGTGGCGCCACCGGTGTGATCCGATCGGCGCCACGGTTGCGGCTAAAGTCGAAGGTCCTTTACAGGATTCTGGCTGGACAAGTCCTATAGAGGAATCTACCTTGAATGGTGCGCCATGTAAGCGCTTACAATTATAGCAGCAGACAGCGTTGATCGTAGTTCACTGCTGCATTTTTGCCTCGTTAGCCTGACCACGGCTTCGAGCGGAGCCGGTCCAGGCTCAGCAAGATCGACAACGACGCGTACCACCAAATACAACGAGAGTCGGGAGTCGCCACCCATGTCCAGGTCGTCTTCGTCCTCAGCCAAGTTGATGTTATGGCTGTCGATATGTCTGTTCGCCGCCTTTTTCGTCAACGTCGCCATCCAGCGCTATGTACCGGGAATGTGGGCGCTGGAAGCCGCCTACGAGGCGGTGCTGTTGACGCTCGCTACCGCCTTCTTCGTCTCTGCCTGCCTCAAGTTCGAGGGCAAGGCGCCGTCTGGCGCCGAGCCGGGCACGCCAACCACACAACAAGGACAATGACCATGCGAGATTTCATCACCAATGACAGCGGTGCTCCCAGCCAGCCGGAAAGACGGCTGTTCATGGGCACCGTGGCGAAGTTCGGTTTTACCGCCGCGGTGGTCGGTGCGGTCGGCGGTGCGTTGTTCTCGGAAAGCGCCATGGCGGCCACCGCCAAGGAAGAGTCCGAGCGAGAGAACGCGGCCGAGAGCACCATCGTGCTCGCCACCGGCTATACCCTGGGCGCCTCGCGGGCCTATCCGATCATGCAGCTCAACTTCAAGGAGAACCTGCAGAACTTCTCCGGCGGTCGGCTCTACGTGAAGCTGGCGCCCGGTGGTCAGCTCGCCACCGGCGGGGCGCTGATCTCGATGGTCCAGAACGGTTCCATCGCCATCGCCCAGCATTCGCTGTCCAACCTGTCGTCCTTCGCCCCGGAAGCCGACCTGGTGAACATTCCCTACTGGTGTGGCGAGAACCAGCGTCTGATCAATCTGGTGACCTCGGACGCCTGGCGCGACACCGTTCACCACAAGGTCGAGGAGCGCGGCTTCAAGGTGCTGTCCTATATCTGCATCGACCCGAGGACCGTCGCCGTGCGCGAGGGGCTGCTCGATGGCCCGGTGCGGGTCCCCGATGACATCTCCGGCATCAAGTTCCGGGTGCCGTCCTCGCAGATCCTGCAGCAGGTCTATCGACTGGCCGGTGCCAACCCGACGCCGGTGGCCTGGGGCGAGACCTCGTCGGCGATCAAGCAGGGCGTGGCCGATGCCCTCGACCCCAGTGTCCAGGCCCTGCTGGTGTTCGGCTTCACCGACGTGCTGTCGAGCATCTCCACCATCCAGTCGGTGCCGGATGCCCAAGTCTACACCTGCAACAAGGCCTGGTTCGACAGCCTGGATGGCGCGCTTCAGGACGCTGTCATGCAGGCGTCTGATGTCACCTTCCGCGAAAACCTCGCCAAGGTCCCGGCGGCGCGAGCCTACGCCCATGACCAGATGCGCCTGGCCGGCGTCGAGGTCTACTCCCTGAGCGACGAGGAAAAGGCCCAGTGGGTCGAGCGTTGCGGCCATCAGCTGCCCGCCTGGGACGAGACCAAGCGTGAACTGGCGGGGTCGCTGGAGGCATTCGACAAACTGCTGGCCGCCACGGAGGTGCAAAATGGCTATTTCGTCGACAGCAACGCCTAAGGACACGCGCTGGCGCGCCCTGCGCCTGCGCTGTGACGACGTCGATCGCCGCACCGAGCGCTGGCTGCTGCTGACCTTCTACGCGCTGATCATCCTGACGGTGGCGGTGGAAGTCATCCGCCGCTTTGCCCTCAACTACTCCTCTGTCTGGGGCGAGGAGCTGGCGCGCTATGCCTTTATCTACCTGGCCTGGCTCGCCGCTGCCGCGGCGGTCAGGGACCGCGCCCATATCCGCATCGATGTGCTGATCAACCTGGGCGGGCCTCGCATGAAGCGCCTGGGCTGGTGGATCTCGGATATCGCCACCCTGGTGCTGGCGGTGTGGGCACTGTACCTGTCAATCGCACCGGTGCTGACATCGATCAACTTCGGTTCGGTCACCGCGGGACTGCGGGTTTCCCAGGCGTTCTTTCTGGCCGCCATCCCGGTGGGCTTTCTGCTGATCGCCTGGCGAGTGGTGCAGAGCATGCTGGCGGATATCCGGCGCATGCAGCGTGGTGATCCGGTCTTCGATGGCCAGAAGCTCTTCGACTGAGGGGGACCGTCATGGAATTCATGGAACTTCAACAGGCCGCGGCCTCCCTGGACTGGACCTTCTATGCGCCGCTGGCGGCGCTGATCGTGATGATCCTGGTCGGGGTGCCGGTGTGGGTCGCCATCGGTCTCGGCACCCTGGGCATGCTGACCTTTACCGAGACCTTGCCGCTGTCGGTGTTCGGCGAGTCGCTGTTCGAGGGCATCAACGCCTTTGCGCTGATCGCGGTGCCGCTGTTTATCCTGACCGGCGATGCCCTGGTGCGCTCGGGGCTTTCCGGCAAGTTGCTGGATGTGGCCGAGGCCAGCGTCGGCGGGCTCAAGACCGGCCTTGGCAGCTCTACGACGCTGGGCTGCGGCTTCTTTGCCTGCATCTCCGGCTCGGACGCAGCGGGTGCCGCGGCGGTGGGGCGCATGACCATTCCCCGGCTGGTGGAGCGCGGCTATCCGTTGCCGGCGGCCTGCGCGCTGGTGGCCTCCGGCGCCTGCACCGGCATCCTGATCCCGCCATCGATCGCCTATATCGTGATGGGCCTGGTGCTGGGCATGTCCGCCTCGACGCTGTTTCTGGCGGCGGCGATCCCCGGGGTGATGGTGATGATCTCGGTCATGGCCACCAATATGGTGCTCAATCGCATCTACGGCTTCGAAGGCGATCGCGAGCGTTTCTCCTGGCGACGCTGGATCGACACCGTATGGGACGCCCGCTGGGCGCTGTTCGTACCGGTGGTGATCCTGGGCGGCATCTACACCGGCATCTTCACTCCTACCGAGGCGGCATCGGTGGCCGTGGTGGTGGTGGTCATCATCGGCCTGCGCCAGGGTCGCCTGACGCTGGGTGACATTCCGCGCATGCTGGAGAGCTCGGCGCGGGTGTGCGGCGTCATCGTGCCGATCATCGCGGTGTCCCTGCCGCTGGCGCAGAGCCTGGCCAGCCTCGATATCCCCCAGACCCTGGTCAGCGGAATCAGCGGTGTCACCGACGCCCCCTGGCTGATGATCCTGATGATGATCGGCATTCTGGTGCTGGCTGGCTGCGTGATGGAAACCACCCCCAACATCGTCATCCTGGCGCCGCTGCTGCTGCCACTGGCGCTGGAGGCGGGGATGAACGAGTTCCACTTCGCGATCCTGATGGTCACCACCCTGGGCCTGGGCTTCATCACGCCACCGCTGGGACTCAACCTGTTCGTGGTGTCCGGCTTGACCCGCTGTTCGGTCCTGTCGATCGCTCGCTACGCGCTGCCGTTCGTGCTGGGGATGCTGATCGTGGTGTTGATGATCGCTTATTTGCCTTGGTTGTCGACCTGGGCGATAGGGTAGGGCTCGTCTGAAAAGTGCCTGCGCTCGGTAATACGGCGTTAAAAATCGGATCAAAATGCTCATTTACACCCCGTAAACTGCGCTTTCTCACCGATTTTTGCCTTGTCTAACCTTCGCTCGTCGACTTTTCGGACTGAGCCCAGGGAGAGGTTGGGGGAGAGCTGTCTTCCCCCTTTTTTCAACGGATTTGTAAGCGCTTACAAAAGTGTAGACGTAAAGATACGAAGCGAGGGCGAGGGCGAGGGCGACGCTAGGCGACTGGCCGGTCCACGCCTCGCTAGAGCAACGCTCACCAGAACAACGACGCCGTCGGCGCATCACGGCCGAGTCGACGGCACACCCTAGGCACTGCGCATGCTCAAGACTCAAGCATGTGTGGCGACCGATACCGGCCGATGACCTCAAGGAGACTCAACATGGCGATTCACTACTACAAGCAAGCCGACAAGAATGCCTCCAGCAACGACACCCAGACCCATGAAGTCGTCTCGCGCATGCTCGCCGAGATCGAGGCCGGGGGAGAGGCCAAGGCGCGGGAATACTGTCGTGAACTCGACGGCTGGGAAGGCGACGTCATCGTCAGCCGTGACCAGATCGAGGCGGCCAGGGAGAAGGTCCCCGAGCAGCTCAAGCAGGATATCCACTTCGCCTATGAGCGCGTCAGCCGGTTTGCCGCTGCCCAGCGCGACAGCATCCAGGGCTTCGAGACCGAGCTGTCTCCGGGCCTGTTCGCCGGGCAGAAGCTGATCCCGATGGAGACCGCCGGTTGCTACGTGCCCGGTGGCCGCTACGCGCATATTGCCTCGGCGATCATGAGTGTGGCCACCGCCAAGGTGGCCGGGGTCAAGAACGTGGTGGCCTGTTCGGTGCCGCGGGACAAGAACGGCATCCACCCGGCCATCCTCTATGCGATGGATCTCGCCGGTGCCGACGTCATCCTGCAGATGGGCGGGGTTCAGGGCATCGCCTCCATGGCCTTTGGACTGTTCACCGGCAAGCCCGCCGACATTCTGGTCGGCCCGGGCAACCGCTTCGTCGCCGAGTCCAAGCGTCAGTTGTTCGGACGCTGCGGCATCGACATGTTCGCCGGGCCCACCGAGATCGGCATCATCGCCGATCACAGGGCCGATCCCGATATCGTGGTCGAGGACCTGGTTGGCCAGGCCGAGCACGGCCCGGATTCGCCGGCCTGGCTGTTCACCACCTCGCGCGAACTGGCCGAAGCGGTGGATCAGCGCATCCAGGCGCGTATCGATGACCTGCCGGAAACCCAGCGCAAGGCCGCCGACGCCGCCTGGCGCGACTACGGCGAGATCATCGTCTGCGATACCCGGGAGGAAGCCGTCGAGGTCAGCGATCGTTATGCCTCCGAACATCTGGAACTGCAGGTGGAGGATCTGGACTGGTGGATGGAGCGCCTCAACAGCTACGGCTCGCTGTTCGTCGGCGAGGAAGCCTCGGTGGCGTTCGGCGACAAGTGTTCGGGCACCAATCACATCCTCCCGACCAAGGGGGCGGCGCGTTACACCGGCGGGCTGTGCGCCCAGAAGTTCCTCAAGATCGTGACCTACCAGCGCCAGAGCCGCGAGGCCACCCGCACCGTAGCCGCCACCGCCGCCAGGCTGTCGCGCTGCGAGGGCATGGAAGGCCATGCCCGAACCGGCGATATCCGTCTGGCCAAGTACTATCCCGATGAGCGCTTTGTGCTGGCGGTGGAAGAGGACGTATGACCATGCGCCCCGATTTTGACCTCGACGGACGGGTGGCGCTGGTCACCGGGGGCAGCAGCGGGCTGGGTCTTGCCATCGGCGAGGCACTGGCGGCGAGCGGCGCCCGGGTGGTGCTGGCCGCCAGGCGTCAGGACGCGCTGGATGCGGGAGTGGAGCGGATTCGGAGCATGGGCGGCCAGGCGGCCGCCCTCAGCGCCGACCTGGCCGACGCCAGGGGCCTCGAAGAGGTGGCACATCGCGCCACCGAGGCGTTTGGCGATCCCCAGATTGTGGTCAACGCCGCCGGGGTGAACTTGCGCCAGCCGGCAGAAGAGGTCGATCTGGCCTCGTGGGAGCTGACCCTGCAGCTCCACCTGGGCACGCCGTTCTTTCTGTCACGGGCGCTGGTTCCGGGGATGCGCGCGGCGGGCTACGGTCGCATCATCAACCTGGCCTCGCTGCAGTCCAGTCGTGCCTTTCCCGACAGCGCCCCCTACGGGGCCGGCAAGGGTGGCATCGCCCAGCTGACCCGCGCCATGGCCGAGGCCTGGTCGCGCCACGGTATCAACGCCAATGCGCTGGCGCCGGGATTCTTTCCTACCGAGCTGACCTCACCGGTGTTCGATGATGCGGCCAGGTCCGAGGCGCTGGCGCGCCAGACCGCCATCGGCCGTAACGGGCGGCTTGAGGATATCGCGGGACCGGCGGTATTCCTGGCGTCCCCGGCCTCGGCCTACGTCACCGGCCAGATCCTTCACGTCGATGGCGGCTTTACCGCCAAGTGATTCAGGAGACTCACCATGCAAGCCTTGTTCTACGTCGCTCGCGAGCAGATGGAGATGCGTGGCACCGAGCCCGAGCCGCTCAAGCCGGGGGAGTCGCGGGTGCAGGTGGAGGCCACCGGCATCTGCGGTTCCGACCTGCATGCCTACCATGGCCATGATCCCCGGCGGGTGCCGCCGATGATCCTGGGCCACGAGGTCGCGGGACGGGTGGTCGAGGGTGCCTGGAAGGGCAAGCGGGTCACCATGAACCCGCTGATTGTCTGCGGCCACTGCGAGTACTGCCAGGCCGGGCGCCAGAATCTATGCGAGAACCGCAGCATGATCGGCATGAATCGCCCCGGCAGCTTCGCCGAGACGGTCAACATCGCCGATCACAGCCTGATCGAGCTGCCACAGACGCTCAGCGCCGAGATCGCCGCCATGACCGAGCCGGTGGCGACCGCAGTGCATGGTATTCACCGCCTGGAGCGGGTGCTCGATCGCCCGCTGGCGGAGTCCCGGGTGCTGGTGATCGGTGCCGGCGCCATTGGCCTGATGACCGCCTTGATCCTGCGCCAGCGCGGGGTGCGCTCGCTGCGTATCGCCGATCTCAACCCGCTGCGCCGGGAGGCGGCGCTAAGGGTCGGGCTCGAGGCCTTCGACCCGCGCGAAGCGCCGCCCCGGGCCGACTCGGTGGAAGCGGTGTTCGACTGTGTGGGAGCTGGCCCCACGCGCAAGATGGCGGTGGCCTCGGCTAGTCCTGGTGGCGCCATCATGCACCTTGGTCTGCAGGACAACGATGGGGTCACGGATACCCGCGCCATCACCTTGAAGGAGCTGAGTTTTCTTGGTGCCTACACCTACAGCTTCGGTGATCTTCGCGCTGCCGTCGCACTGCTCGACGCCGGTGCGCTGGGGGAGCTGTCCTGGGTCGAGAAGCGGCCTCTGGCCGAGGGGCCGGCCGCCTTCGAGGAGCTGGCAAGCGGGCGCAGCGCCGCCGCCAAGGTCATTCTGTATCCGTAAGGGCCGCGTTGGCACCGAGCAGCGCTTTGAACAGGCGATGTCGAGTGGACGCGCTGTGCGTCGCCTGTTGCTTCACCAGCGCTTTTGCCAGCGCTATCTGTCATCCTTTTGCCAGTCCTGTCGCCAGCGCTATCTGTCATCCTTTCGGCTATCTTCTGGGTTCATCCGGTCGGCAAGGTGGCGCAGATGTTCGACGTTTTTTCTGAGCGAATAAATAGCTGAGTGAGCGCTTGTTCAATCGTGAAAGGGCGGTCGACCTCAGGCTGCATTTTCCGTTGTTGTTCGCTGGAGGTTGCCTTCAGGGTGTGATCACGCCGCCAGACCGGGCACGCCGGGCCTGGGAGGCTCGGAAGGGCATAAGGTTACACCCCGCTTCGTGCCGGTTCTCTTAATGGATTCAGGTGGTTGCTCTCACATTGCAGTGCACAAATTACTGGCGATCCCCTCTTGTGCAGACTAGCCACAAGAGGTAACACTGGTAGGAATGACAACAAGAAACCATAACAAGCAATCGTAATAACGTTGGCCACATGGGAGATCCATCGTGAAGATAGGAGCACCAAGGGAACGGCATAAGGGCGAGGCGCGTGTCGCGCTGACGCCCGAGAGCGCCGGACACATTCAGAAGCTGGGTCACGAGTGCCTGATCGAGACGGGCGCAGGTGAGCTTGCCGGCTTTACCGACGCCGCCTATGAAGAGGCCGGTGTCACTATCGTCGACAGCATGGAGGCGGTGTTCGAGCAGGCCGACGTGGTCGTCAAGGTGCGCGAGCCACAGAAGGAAGAGTCCGACCTGCTGCGCCAGGGCCAGACCCTGATCAGCTTCTTCTGGCCGGCCCAGAGCGAGGAGATGCTCGAGACCTGCAAGGACAAGGGTGCCAGCGTCGTCGCCATGGACATGGTGCCGCGGATTTCCCGCGCCCAGAAGATGGATGCGCTGTCCTCCACCGCCAACATCGCCGGCTATCGCGCGGTGATCGAGGCAGGCAACCAGTTCGGGCGCTTCTTCACCGGTCAGGTTACCGCCGCGGGCAAGGTGCCTCCGGCCAAGGTGCTGATCATCGGTGCCGGCGTCGCCGGTCTTGCCGCCATCGGCACCGCCACCAGCCTTGGTGCGGTGGTGCGTGCCTTCGACGTGCGCCCCGAGGTTTCCGAGCAGATCGAGTCCATGGGCGCCGAATTCCTGTTCCTCGATTTCGAGGACTCCCAGGACGGCTCCGAAAGCGGTGGCTATGCGGCGCCCTCCAGCCCCGAGTTCCGCGAAAAGCAGCTCGAGCTGTTCCGTCAGCAGGCCCCCGAGGTGGATATCGTCATCACCACCGCCCTGATCCCCGGACGCCCGGCTCCCAAGCTGTGGCTCGAGGACATGGTCAAGGCGATGAAGCCGGGCTCTGTGGTGGTCGACCTGGCCGCCGAGAAGGGCGGCAACTGCGACCTGACCAAGCCTGATGAGCGCGTGGTTACCGACAACGGCGTCATCGTGGTCGGCTATACCGACTTCCCGTCGCGCATGGCCACCCAGTCGTCGCTGCTGTACTCGACCAATATCCGTCACATGCTGACCGATCTGACGCCGGAGAAGGACGGCAAGATCGTTCACGACATGGAAGACGACGTGATCCGTGGCGCGACCGTCACCCACCAGGGTGAGGTCACCTTTCCGCCGCCTCCGCCCAAGGTCAAGGCCATCGCCGCGGCCAAGCCGAAGCCCAAGGAGAAGGAGCCGACACCGGAGGAGCGCAAGGCTGCCGAACACGCTGCCTTCATGAAGCAGACCAAGAGCCAGGTCACCATGCTGGCGGTCGGCGGCATCGTCATGGGGCTGCTCGGTCTGGTGGCGCCGGCGTCCTTCATGCAGCACCTTATCGTCTTCGCGCTGGCCTGCTTCGTCGGTTTTCAGGTCATCTGGAACGTCAGTCACTCTCTGCACACGCCGCTGATGGCGGTGACCAATGCGATTTCCGGGATCATCATCCTCGGTGCCGTGCTCCAGGTGGGCTCGGGTAGCTGGTTGGTCGCCTTGCTGGCGGGCATCTCGGTGCTGATCGCTTCCATCAACGTCGTGGGTGGCTTCCTGGTGACACGCCGGATGCTGGCCATGTTCCAGAAGTCCTGAACCGCGGAGAGACGAAATGCTAGGACAACAATTCGTAACCGCCGCGGCGATCGCGGCGAGTGTGCTGTTCATCCTCTCGCTGGGGGGACTGAGCAATCAGGAAAAGGCCAAGCGCGCGGTGTGGTACGGCATCGTCGGTATGGGCCTGGCGGTGTTCTCCGTCATGCTCGGCCCGAACATCGGCAACTACTGGCTGATGATCCCCTTGATGATCGTCGGTGCCGTGGTCGGCACCATGGTGGCTAAGCGGGTCGAGATGACCCAGATGCCGCAGCTGGTGGCGGCGCTGCACTCCTTCGTCGGTCTGGCGGCGGTGTTCGTCGGCTGGAACGCCGAGATGGAACGTGCCCGGGTGCTGGCGCTGAAGGCGGCCGGTGAGTCCCTCGACGGCCTGTCGGCGTTCGCCGCTACTCTGGCCTACAAGACACCTGCCGAGCTGACCTTCCTGCAGGTCGAGGTGGTGCTGGGCGTGTTCATCGGTGCGGTGACCTTCACCGGCTCGGTGATCGCCTTCGGCAAGCTGGCCGGCAAGATCGACGGCAAGCCGAAGAAGTACCCCGGCGGTCATGCCCTGAACGCCGGTGCGGCGATTCTCTCGCTGGTGCTGGCCATCGCCTACCTCAACGGTGCCGGCTTCTGGACACTGTTGCTGATCGCTCTGCTCGCCTTCTTCATCGGCTGGCACCTGATCCTCGGCATCGGCGGCGCCGACATGCCGGTGGTGGTGTCGATGCTCAACAGCTACTCGGGCTGGGCCGCGGCCGCTATCGGCTTCACCCTGTCCAATGACCTGCTGATCGTCACCGGTGCGCTGGTGGGCTCCTCCGGTGCCATCCTGTCGTACATCATGTGCAAGGCGATGAACCGCAACTTCGTCAGCGTCATCCTCGGTGGCTTCGGCGGTACCCAGGGGCCGGCCCAGGAGATCGAGGGCGAGCAGGTGTCGATCGACGCCGGTGGCGTCAGCAGCGCCCTCAACGACGCCGACAGCGTGATTATCGTGCCGGGGTATGGCATGGCGGTGGCCCAGGCCCAGAACGCGGTCAGCGAACTGGTGCGCAAGCTGCGCTCCGCCGGCAAGGAGGTGCGCTTCGGCATCCACCCGGTGGCAGGTCGTCTGCCGGGTCACATGAACGTGCTGTTGGCCGAGGCCAAGGTACCCTACGATATCGTGCTGGAGATGGACGAGATCAATGATGACTTCGCTTCCACCGACGTGGTCATCATCATCGGCTCCAACGACATCGTGAACCCGGCCGCCCAGGAAGACCCCAACAGCCCCATCGCCGGCATGCCGGTGCTCAAGGTGTGGGAGTCCAAGCAGGTGTTCGTGTGCAAGCGTGGTCAGGGAACCGGCTACTCGGGCATCGAGAACCCGCTGTTCTTCAAGGAGAACACCCGGATGTTCTACGGCGATGCCCGGGCCAGTATCGATTCGCTGATTCCGCTGATCGACTGATCTGAGCCGCGTGTAGTACAGGGCTCCTCTTTCGAGGGGCCCGACGACGCCCCTCTTCGCAGGGGCCCGACGACGCCCCTTTCGAGGGGCGTTGCTCGTTGTGGCACCAGGTCAGTCAAAGTGGCGACGAGATCCCTCGTCGTGACGTCAGATTCGGTACAATCCACCAAGACTCATCGACTGCGGAGCAAGCATGACCGACATGGACACCAGGGTGGCGGTGCTGGGGGGCGGGAGCTTCGGCACCGCGCTGGCCAGCATCGCCGCCGATAACGGCTTCCACGTGCGCCAATGGCTCAGGGACGGCGCGCTGGTGGAAAGCATCAATCGTGATCATCGCAATCCGCGCTATCTGCCCGACTACGCCATCAACCCCAGGGTCGAGGCGTCCACCGAACTTGAGTGGGTGCTCGAGGAGGCCATCCTGGTGCTGGTGGCGATTCCCTCCAAGGCCTTCGCCGAGGTGGTGCGTCAGGCACGTCCCTGGCTCAAGCCCGAGCAGATTCTGGTCAGCACCACCAAGGGTATCCAGGAGGATGGCTTCAAGCTGATGAGCCAGATCCTCGAGGACGAGACGGGGTTTGCCCACGTGGGCGTGCTGTCCGGGCCCAACCTGGCCTCCGAGGTGGCCCAGAAGCAGCTCACCGCCACGGTGATCGCCAGCCACGACGCCGAGACGAGATCCCGCGTGCAGGCGGCGCTGGGCTGTGACTATTTCCGCGTCTACGCCAGCAATGACCGCTACGGGGTCGAGCTTGGCGGAGCGCTCAAGAACATCTACGCCATCGCCGCCGGCATGGCGGCGGCGCTGGGCATGGGCGAGAATACCCGCAGCATGCTGATGACCCGTGCGCTGGCCGAGATGAGCCGCTTTGCCGTATCCCAGGGCGCCAATCCGATGACCTTCCTGGGGCTGGCCGGTGTCGGCGACCTGATCGTGACCTGCTCGTCGGAATTGTCGCGCAACTATCGCGTCGGCTTCGCGATGGGCAAGGGTCAGAGCCTGGACGAGGCGGTGGCGTCTCTCGGCCAGGTGGCCGAAGGGGTCAATACCGTCAAGCTGGTGCGCGACAAGGCCGATGCCGAAGGCGTCTACATGCCGTTGGCGGAAGGGCTCTATCAGGTGTTGTTTCGCGGCGTGCCGGCCCGTGACATGGCCAAGCTGCTGATGCGCGGCGAGCAGAGCAGCGACGTCGAGTTCGTGCTCCCCCGCGAGGACGTCAAGCAGGACCGGCGACAGACGGAGGCCAAGAATGGCGGATAGACTCTGGATCATGCGTCACGGCGAGGCCACTCCGGGCTTTCCCGACGAGGCGCGCAGGCTGACCACCCGCGGCGAGGACGAAGCTCGCGCCATGGGCCGCTGGCTGGCGAGTCGTGACGACATCGACTGGGGCCGGCTCAAGGTGCTGGCCAGTCCCTACGTGCGTGCCCAGCAGACCGCCGCCCTGGTGCTGGAAGCACTGCCGGACGAGGTGAGTCTCGATACCCTGGACATCATCACCCCCGACGATTCCCCCGAGGCCGTGGTGGACTGGCTGACGCTGGAAAGTGACGAGGGCCCGCTGCTGCTGGTCAGTCATATGCCGCTGGTCGCGGCCCTGACCGGGCTGCTGGCGGAGGGCAGGGCAGGGGCCGGGGTGGGCTTTGTCACCGCGGCAATCGCCGAACTGGAGGCCGATGTCAGAGCCGCTGGTTGTGCGCGGCTGGTGGGCATGACCACGCCATCGTCACTTCGCTGACCCTGACCGCAGTGGTTGGCGTGGTGCAAGCGACGTGTCTGCCATATTTCGCACTCGATAGAACGGGCCCGTCACTGGCGGGCTTTCACCTGAAGGGACGCCCATGAGTTTTTTCGTCAACAACCGCATCTTCGTCAATCCGGGCTTTGAGGACGAGTTCGAAGAGCGCTTTCGCCGTCGCGCCGGAGAGATCGACAAGCAGCCGGGCTTTGTCGCCATGCGTGTGCTGAGGCCGCTGGGCAACCAGGCGCCCTACGTGGTGGAGACCCAGTGGGAGAGCCAGGCGGCGTTTCGTGCCTGGGTCGGCAGCGATGACTTCAAGCGTGCCCACGCCAACCCGCTGCCGGCAGAGGCCACCCGCGAGGGCGGCGGTATCGAGCAGTTCGAGGTGGTCGAGGGGACTGAAGCCAAGGGCTGAACTAGATCAGCCCGTTGAGCCGCAGGGCGAAGACACCCACCGTCACGCTGATACTGGCCACCAGAGTGGTGAGGGCGATGATATTGGCCGTCAGGATCTCATCGCCGCCCATGGCCTTGGCCATGACAAAGGCCGCCGCCGCGGTGGGGCTTGCGAAGAACAGAAACAGCACGCCCAGCTCGGCACCACGAAAGCCAAGCCCCAGCGCCGCCAGGGTGGCCACCAGCGGGATCACCACCATCTTGGCGAAGCTTGCGCTGACGGCGGTGCGATAGCTGGTCTTGAGCGCCCGGGTGGAGATGGTGGCGCCGATGCAGATCAGCGCCAGCGGCAGGGTCAAGGAGGCAAAGTAGTCACCGGTGGTCTCGATCCACTCGGGCAGGCTGACCTGCAGCGCCGCCAGGGGCGTGGCGACCACAACCGCCAGGATCAGCGGATTGGTCAGGATATGGCGGAAGATGCTGTTCCAGTCGATGGCCTTGCGCCGGCCGTCCTCGTCCAGTTGGTATGCCGCCAGCACCACCACCGACAGCACGTTGTAGCAGAGGATTACCACCCCCAGCAGCAGACTCCCCAGCGATAGCCCTACCTCGCCGTACATGCCGTGGGCGAGTGCCAGGCCGACCACTCCGCAGTTGCCGCGAAAGGCGCCCTGTACATAGACCCCGCGCTGGTGACGCTTGACCCGAAGCGCAGCGTAGCCCCAGGCGAGCACGAAGCTTGCAATGGTGGCCAGTGCGAAGAAGGCCAGCATCCAGGGGTTCAGGGTGCGTTCCAGATCGGCGCGGATCAGGCTGAGAAAGAGCATGGCCGGCAGGGTGGCGCGAAACACCAGTCGCGACGCCGTATTGACGAAGGCCTGATCGATCCAGCCGAGTCGCTTGAGCGCAATGCCGATAAACACCATGGCAAACACCGGCAGGCTGATGTTGAGCGTCGACAGGAAGACATCGATCAATGACATGGGCGCGCTGTGAAGCCTCTTGATGGTGGCGCCGGGTCGTCCACAAGGGATCAGAGAGGTGCGCCTTGAACTTTGGTCTCAATTTACCATAGCGTCCCTTGTCAGTCCTGAAACAAGTCGCTAACTTGTACTTTGTATGATGTATGACATGACGGGGAATCGAAACCCTCATGTCCGTTCACGACGAAGACAGGAGGACGTTTCGGTGAAATTTTCCCATGCACAGGTCAAGCAGGCGATCAGCGATGGTCTGCTGTCCTTTCCGGTCACGGACTTCGACGCCGAAGGACGTTTCGACGCCGAGAGTTATCGCGCGCGTCTCGAGTGGTTCATCAGTCACGAGATTTCGGCGGTGTTCGTCGCCGGTGGCACCGGCGAGTTCTTCAGCCTGTCGCTGGAAGAATTCCGTGCGATCGTCCGTCTGGCCGTGGAAGTCGTCGATGGCAAGCTGCCGGTGATCGCCAGCGCCGGTCTGAGCGTGGCCACCGGTTCCGAGTTCGCCCGCATCGCCGAGGAAGAGGGCGCCGACGGTATCTTGCTGATGCCGCCTTACCTGACAGAGTGTCCCCAGGACGGCCTGGTGGAATACGCCAGCCGGATCTGTCAGTCCACCAGCGTCAGCGTGATCTACTACAACCGTGGCAACGGCGTGCTCAACGCTCAGTCCGCCAAGCGGCTGGCCGACGCCAACCCCAACCTGGTGGGGCTCAAGGACGGCAAGGGCGACATGCAGGCGCTCAACCGCGTGATCAAGACCGTCGGCGATCGACTGGCTTACGTCGGTGGCGTGCCCACCGCCGAGATCATCGCCGAGGCTTACCTGGCGGTGGGCGTAAACACCTACTCCAGCGCGGTGTTCAACTTCGTGCCGGACATGGCGGTGACCTTCTACAAGGCCCTGCGTGCCGGTGACAGCGATACCGTGCGCAAGATCTCCCGCGAGTTCTTCCTGCCCTTCGTCGCCCTGCGTGACCACAAGGCAGGCTACGCCGTCAGCCTGATCAAGGCCGGCACCGACCTGATCGGCCGTCCGTCCGGCGCGGTGCGTGCCCCGCTGGAAATGCCAAGCGATGATGAGCGCAAGCAGCTCGAGCAGCTGATCGAGCGCGCCCGTTCCTTCTGACCGAGGGCGGTCGCTAGCGCTACGGTGTAGACCGCTCCTCGATCTGGCCCTTCGTCACGATCCTCCCGTATCGAAGGGCACCACTCGTCCAGCCACCAACAACCATTTCAATGAGGTGACTTCATGAGCATGCCAAGACTCTCTCTGCCCCTGACCCTGACCGCTACCGCCCTGGCGACCTCGCTGGCCCTGGGTAGCGCTGCGGCGCTGGCCGCCGACGGGCCCCTGCGCGGTAACATCCGTGTGGTCATCGGCTCCAGTTCCACCGGTGGCGACACCTACCAGAACTCGGCCATCGTGGTGGACCAGCTGTCCGAGGCGCTGGACCTGAACATGAAGGTCGACGCGGTGGGCGTCAGCGCTGCCTATCGCGCCCTGGATCGTGATCCTCGCGGCAACACTCTGATGATCTTCCATGACCAGGCCTACCTGGGGAATCAGTACGGGGTCGAGGGCTACAAGGACCCGTTCGAGAATTACATCATCGGTCCGACCATTGCGATCAATCCGGGCAATGCCTACCTGGTGCCCAAGGACTCGCCCTACCAGACCCTGGACGACATCATCGAAGCGGTCGGCAGTGGTGAGACCGTGCGCGTGGCGATCCAGCCTGGTGGCGTCTCCGAGATTGGCTACACCGCACTCAAGAACGCCATCCGCATCGAGCACCCCGGAATGGAAGACAACCTGGTGGCGGTCAATACCGGCTCCCAGGCCGACAAGAATCAGCTGCTGTTCGATGACCAGGCGGACTTGATCAACGGCTCGGTGCAGGCCAACGAGCAGTACACCCGTCTGCCTGAGGATGACCAGAAGGCCATGCGCTTCGTCTGGCTGACCGCACGCCATGACACCCTGCAGCAGGCCAACGAGGAAGGTCTGGGTCAGACCGACCGCGAGACACTGCTGCAGTTCGTCGAGCCCAACGTCGAGGTGACCATGGGAGAAGGCGAGAACTTCGCCTTCGATAAGGAATTCTTTTTCCTCTACAACAAGGACATGAATCCAGAGATCGTCGAGCAGATCGACGCCACCCTGGAAGAGATCTACGCCGAAGGCGAGATCCAGAAGACCCAGAAGACGTCGTTCTTTATTCCTGACTTCATGCCCTCCGACGAAGCCCAGGCCCACCTGCGCGAGAAGGCCGACCGCTACGCCGACATCATCGACAGCATCAAGTAAGGGACCGCTGCCGGCGGCTTGCCCGCCGGCATCCCTGTTCTTGTCCGTCCACACAACTCGCAAGGCTCTCCCGTCAGGCCTGCCCCGGAGCCGCTATGGAATCCTCACCGTTGAGTGTGTCGATCGACTTCGACAGCTCTCATCTGTTCTTCCCCACGATCATTCACTGGGTACTGGCGTTGCTGTTCGCCCTGATCGTGGTGTTTCGCCTTGTTCCTTTCTTTGCTGCGGTCAAACGCGGCGAGAGAACGTTGCCGATCATCGGCGAGTCCATGGACGGATTTCGTTTCTTCGGCACCCTGGTGCTGATCACCGCCTATTTCGTGCTCATGTCGGTGGTGGGGAACCTGTTCCCCTATACCGGCTACGGCTTTCTGTTCGTGTCCATCGTCTTTCTGTTCTTGATGTCGATGATGTACATGCACACCCGCACCCGCCGCAAGGTGATCACCGCCGCGATCAATGCCGTGGTGGCACCCTCACTGGCCTGGCTGAACTTCGCCAAGCTTTTTTACATCACCTTGCCGTAGGGGAGAGTTGACCCATGGAACTTCTGTCCTACCTCGATATCACCTTCTTCCTGCTGGCCGCGATCGGTGCCCTGATCGGCATCATCTTCGGCGCTATTCCCGGCATGACCGCCACCATGGCGGTGGCCGTGTGTCTGCCGCTGACCTACGCCCTCGGCCTCGAGCATGGCCTGGCACTGCTGCTTGGCCTCTACGTCGGTGGCATCTCCGGCGGTATGGTGCCGGCGGTGCTGCTCAATATTCCCGGCACGCCCTCGTCGATCACCACCACCTTCGACGGCTACCCCATGGCACAGAAGGGCCAGGGCGAAAAGGCCCTGCGCGTATGCGTCGTGGCGTCGCTGGTGGGTGGACTTGTCAGCGCCCTGGTGCTGTTCTTCTTCGCTCCCTTGCTGGCTGAGTTTTCGATCAAGTTCTCCTATGTGGAGAAGTTTCTGATCATCTTGCTGGCGCTGACGGTCATCGCCTCCATGTCCAGCAACATGTTGATCGGTATCTTCAGCGGTGTACTGGGCATCTGGCTGAGTCTGATCGGCACCTACAGCCTGTCCGACGGCGGTAACGGCAAGACGCGCCTGATGTTCGACTTCATGCAGCCCTATCTGGTGGACGGCTTTGCACTGCTGCCGGTATTGATCGGGATCTTCGGCATCTCGACCATCCTGCTGGAGGCAGAGAAGGGAGTGAAGAGCGGCCTGTCCGGCGCCAAGATCGAGATGGGCAAGGGCGGTGGTTTCACCTTCGGCCTGTTCAAGGGCCGCCTGACCAACCTGATGCGCTCGTCTTTCATCGGCACCTTCGTCGGGATGCTGCCGGGGGTCGGCGGCAGCGCCGCCTCGGTGCTTGCCTACACCCAGGAAAAGAACCTGTCGCGGGATTCCAGCCAGATGGGCAAGGGTGCGCCCCAGGGGCTGATTGCTTCCGAGTCGGCCAACAACGCCTTGACCGGTGGCGCCCTGATCCCGCTGTTGTCGCTGGGGATCCCCGGGGACTCCACCACGGCGGTGTTGATCGGTGCCTTCACCCTTCAGGGCATCCAGGTGGGGCCGTTGTTCATCCCGGAAAACCAGGACACCTGGACGGTGATGATGATCGCTCTGGTGTTCGCCAACATCGTGATGTTCTTCCTGATGTTCTACGCCATCAAGTACATCGCCCGGGTGGTGCTGGTGCCCAAGTACGTGCTCTATCCGATCATCGTGATGATGTGCGTGGTCGGCGCCTATGCCATCAACTACGGCATCATGTTCGACGTCTGGACACTGCTGATTTTCGGCATCTTCGGTTACCTGATCGAGAAGATCGGGCTCGAGGTCGCGCCTTTGATCATCGGCTTCATTCTGGGAAGTTCCGCCGAGGTGTACTTCGTCAAGAGCCTGGAATCCTTCGGCACCTTCTCGATCTTCTTTACCAAGAGCCCCATCGCGCTTGTGCTGTGGGGGCTGATCGCCGCGTCCATCGCCTTCTCCATCGTGCTGGGCATCAAGACCCGTGCGCGTCAGAAGATGGAATTGAGTCAGGTGTCTGGCACCACTTCTGGATCGGGAGAACGTCATGACGGCTGAACCCAGGACCAACGAGAGCCGCGTGATCCGCGTCCATCCCGGCGACAATGTCGCCATCGTGGTGGGCCAGGGTGGACTGCCACGAGGCACGCGCCTGGAAGATGGTGTGGCGCTGGTGAGCGACATTCCCCAGGGCCACAAGGTGGCCCTGGCGGATATCGCCGAAGGTGAGCGCATCCTGCGCTACAACGAGGTGATCGGCACGGCGCTGTCGGCCATCCCGCGCGGTGGCCACGTCAACGAGAACAACGTCAGGCTGCCGATACCACCGAAGCTCGACGAGCTGCCTCTGGCGACCCGCAAGGCGCCGGTGGTCGAGCCACTCGAGGGCTACACCTTCGAGGGCTTTCGCAACCCTGACGGCAGCGTCGGCACCAGGAATGTGCTCGGCATCACCACCAGCGTGCAGTGCGTGGCCGGTACCGTCGATCACGTGGTGGCGAAGATCAAGCGAGAGCTATTGCCGCGCTTCCCCAACGTCGATGACGTGGTCGGGCTCAACCACAGCTACGGCTGCGGGGTGGCGATCGGCGCGCCGGCGGCGATCGTGCCCATCCGCACGCTCAGGAACCTGGCGCTGAACCCCAACTTCGGTGGCGAGGTCATGGTCATCGGCCTTGGCTGCGAGAAACTGCAGCCCTCGACTCTTATCGGGGACCGCCCGGTCAAGATTTTTGAGCGCAGCGAGGATGCCGCCACAGGTTCCGCCAACGACGACGCCAACGTATTGAGCCTGCAGCACGAGTCCTTCGAAGGTTTCGGCGAGATGGTCGACGGCATCATGGCCATGGCCGAGCGCCACCTTGAGCGGCTGAATCGTCGCCGCCGGGAGACCTGTCCGGTGTCGGAGCTGACGGTGGGCATGCAGTGCGGCGGCAGCGACGCCTTTTCTGGGGTAACCGCCAATCCGGCGGTGGGATTTGCCACCGACCTGATCGTGCGTGCCGGCGGCAGCGTGATGTTTTCCGAAGTCACCGAGGTGCGCGACGCCATCCATCTGCTGACGCCTCGAGCGGTAGACGAGGAGGTCGCCCGGGCGCTGATCGAGCAGATGGCCTGGTACGACGACTATCTGGCCCAGGGCCAGGCCGATCGCAGCGCCAATCCGTCGCCGGGCAACAAGAAGGGCGGGCTCAGCAATATCGTCGAGAAGGCGCTCGGTTCGGTGATCAAGTCCGGCAATTCACCGATCGTCGACGTCATAGGACCCGGCGAGCGCCTGCGCAAGCGCGGGCTGACCTTTGCCGCCACCCCGGCCAGCGACTTTATCTGCGGCACCCTGCAGGCGGCGGCGGGCATGAACCTGCAGGTCTTCACCACCGGGCGCGGTACCCCCTACAACCTGGCGATGACGCCGGTGATCAAGGTTTCCACCAACTCGACCCTGGGACGTCGCTGGCACGATCTGATCGACCTGGACGCGGGGCGCATCGCCACCGGCGAGGCCAGCATCGAGGACATCGGCTGGGAGCTGTTCGAGCTGATTCTCGAGGTGGCAAGCGGCCGTCACCAGGTCGCCGCCGACCGCCTGGGTCTCTACAACGACCTGGTGCTGTTCAACCCGGCGCCGGTCACCTGAGCGCTTCATCATCTTTAACCGAACTACCAAGAGGCAAGATTCCATGTTCCCCAAGATCACCAAGATGAACATCGTGCCGGTGGCCGGCGAAGACGGTTTTCTGCTCAACCTGAGCGGTGGCCATGCCCCCTGGTTCATCCGCTGTGTGCTGGTGCTGGAAGACGAGTCCGGCAATCGCGGCGTCGGCGAGATTCCCTCCAGTGACGGCATCCTCAAGGGACTTGAGCAGTGTCGTTCGCTGGTCGAGGGCGCACGGGTCAACGAGGTCAAGCAGGTGCTGAGCCAGGCTCGCCAGGCGCTGTCGCGAAACGGCCCGGAGGAGCGCGGTCGGCAGACCTTTGATCTGCGCGTGGCGGTACACGTGGTCACCGCCATCGAGTCGGCACTTTATGACCTGTTCGGCCAGGCGCTGGGCATGCCAGTGGCCGACCTGCTCGGCCAGTACGGACGTCAGCGTGACGAGGTAGAGGCACTGGGCTACCTGTTCTTGCTCGGCGATCCGGACAAGACCGACCTTCCCTATCCCAAGGTCAGCGACCCGATAGACGCCTGGGACGAGGTGCGTTATCAGAAAGCGATGACTCCGGAGGCGGTGGCCAACCTGGCCAAGGCCGCCTACGCGCGCTACGGCTTCAAGGACTTCAAGCTCAAGGGAGGCGTGCTCCGCGGCGAAGAGGAGGCCGACTGCATCCGCGCCCTGCACGAGGCCTTCCCCGAGGCACGTCTGACGCTGGATCCCAACGGCGCCTGGTCGCTGGATGAGGCGGTGCGAGTGCTCGAGCCGATCAAGGACCTGTTGAGCTATGCCGAGGATCCCTGCGGCCAGGAAGGCGGCTACTCCGGTCGCGAGACCATGGCCGAATTCAAGCGTCGTACCGGACTTGCCACCGCCACCAACATGATCGCCACCGACTATCGTCAGCTGAAACTTGCGGTCCAGCTTAACTCCGTGGACATCCCCTTGGCGGACTGCCACTTCTGGACCATGCAGGGGGCCGTGGCGGTGGGCGAGCTGTGCAACGAATGGGGCATGACCTGGGGCTCGCACAGCAACAACCACTTCGACATCTCTCTGGCGATGATGACCCACGTCGCCGCTGCCTGCCCTGGCGAAATCACCGCCATCGATACCCACTGGATCTGGCAGGACGGTCAGCGCATCACCAAGAAACCGTTCAAGATCGAAGGTGGCAAGCTGAAGGTGCCGACCACGCCAGGCCTTGGCGTCGAGCTCGACGACGACAAGCTGATGGAGGCCCATCGGAAGTACCAGGGCCTCGATGTCACCAGCCGCAACGACGCCATGGCCATGCAGTACCTGATCGACGGCTGGGAGTTCGATCCCAAGCGTCCTGCCCTGGTGCGTTAGCCTCGACTCGATGGCTCAGGTGCGAAAGCCCCGGTGAGGACGAAAGCCGACGGCCTTTACCGACGCTCACCCCGTCGAACGTCACACGACAGGAGAAGATTCATGAAATTGGAAGGAAAGCAGCTGATCGGCAGCCAGGCCGTCGAGGCCAAGGGCGAGCCCATCCATGCCGTCAATCCGGCCACCGGGGAGACCCTCGAGCCTGGCTACAAGGCAGGTTCCAAGGCCGAGGTCGAGCGCGCCTGCGAACTGGCCTGGGCGGCCTTCGATAGCTACCGCGAGACCGGCCTCGAGGCCCGCGCGACCTTTCTCGAGACCATCGCCGAGGAGATCGAGGCGCTCGGTGACACCCTGATCGAGCGCGCCATGCAGGAGTCCGGCCTGCCCCAGGCACGTCTTGAGGGTGAGCGTGGCCGTACCTGCGGCCAGCTGCGCCTGTTCGCTTCGGTGGTACGCGCCGGCGAATGGCTCGACGTGCGGCACGATCCGGCCCTGCCGGACCGCGAACCGATGCCGCGGGTCGACCTGCGCCAGCGCCATATCGCGCTGGGTCCGGTGGCGGTGTTCGGCGCCTCCAACTTCCCGCTGGCGTTCTCGGTGGCCGGTGGCGACACCGCCTCCGCCCTGGCCGCCGGCTGTCCGGTGGTGGTCAAGGCCCACTCGG